>JASBUY010000025.1 GCA_030147645.1 Aquabacter sp.
AACGGGCTCATGGGCATCCTCCCGCCCAGCATCGGCTCGCTCGTGTTCGCGGAAAAGGAGATGGCGCTGCTCTGCGTCGCCCTCGCCACGCTCTGCCTGCTCGGCTTCTGGCGGCTGTCCGACAGCCGGCTCGGACGCGCCATGCGGGCGGTGCGCGACAGCGAGGTGGCGGCGCAGTCGGTGGGCCTCAATCCCGTGAGCCTCAAGACGCTCGCCTTCGCTCTCTCGGCGGCGCTGGCGGGGTTGGCGGGCGCGGTGTTCGCCCCGCTCCTCATGTTCATCAGCCCCGGCTCCTTCCCCTTCTCCCAATCCATCCTGTTCCTGTTCGCCGTGGTGCTGGGCGGCGCAGGCACGGTGCTCGGGCCGGTGATCGGGGCGCTGGTCGTGGCGGGCCTGCCGGAGCTCCTGTCCGATCTCGCCGAATATCGCCTGCTCATCTTCGGCGCGCTGCTGCTCGGCGTGCTGTGGATCGCGCCCGAAGGACTGGTGGGTCTGCTGGCGCGCCTGAAACGCATCGATCCGGGCCCCGCGCGCGGCGCGGGAGCGGACGTGTCCGCCCTCCTGAGCCCGGCGAAGGCCGCGCCCCTGGAAGTGGACGGGCTCGGCATTTCCTTCGGCGGCGTCAAGGCGGCCTCGGGCGTCGGCTTTACCGCGAAGCCCGGCGCGGTGACGGCGGTGATCGGCCCCAATGGCGCGGGCAAGACTACCGTGCTCAACATGATCGGCGGCTTCTACCGTCCCGATGCCGGCACCATCCGCCTCGGCGGGGGGGAGAATCTTGCCGGCGCGCCCGCCTATAGGGTGGCGCGGGCCGGCATCGCACGCACCTATCAGACCACCCAATTGTTCGGCACGCTCTCGGTCATCGAGAATGTGCGCATCGCGGGAGCGGACGCGCAGACCGCCGAGGCTTTGCTCGCCTTCGTCGGCTATGGCGGCGCGCTCGCCGCGCGCGCGGACGATCTGCCCCATGTGGACCGCCGGCTCGTGGAGATCGCCCGCGCGCTCGCCACCCGCCCGCGCGTCCTGCTGCTGGACGAGCCCGCCGCCGGCCTCATGCGCGCCGACAAGGATGCGCTCGGCGCGCTCTTGCGGCGCATCGCGCAGGCGGGGATCGCGGTGATCCTGGTGGAGCACGACATGGCGCTGGTCATGGGCATTTCCGACCACATCGTGGTACTGGATGCCGGCAAGCCCATCGCCGCCGGCGCGCCCGCGCAGATTCGCGAGAACCCGCAGGTCATCGCGGCCTATCTCGGCGGCACCCAGACCCGCGCCCGCGCCCGCACGGTGCCCTGGCAGGGGCCCGCGGACGCGGTGCTCTCGGCGCTGCGCCTCACTGCCGGCTATGGCGCCGCGCCGGTGCTGGAGGATGTGGAGATCGAGGTGCGCCCCGGCGAACTCGTGGCCCTGCTCGGCGCCAACGGGGCGGGCAAATCCACCGCCATGAAGGCGGTGTCCGGCCTGCTGCGGCCGGTCTCCGGCGATATCGTGCTGAAGGATGTGCGGGTCTCGACGCTCCCCGCCCACCGCATCGCCCGCATGGGCCTCGCTCTGGTGCCCGAAGGACGGCAGGTCTTCCCGGAACTCAGCGTGCGCGACAATATTTTGCTCGGCGCCTCCGCGCGGCGCGACGCACCCGACGCCGCGACGCTGGACCAGGAATTGGAGGCGCAATTCGCGCGCTTCCCGCGCCTGAAAGAGCGCGCCGCGAGCCGCGCGGGCCTGCTCTCGGGCGGCGAGCAGCAGATGCTCGCGCTGGCGCGGGGCCTCATGGCGAAGCCCGACATCCTGCTGCTGGACGAACCCTCGCTGGGGCTCGCCCCGGCCATCATCAACGAGGTGTTCGACGTGCTGGCGGACCTGCGCGAGGAGGGCGTCACACTGCTCCTGGTGGACCAGATGGCGGCGCTCGCGCTCACCGTCGCGGACCGCGCCTATGTGCTGGAAAGCGGCCGCGTGGTGCAGGCCGGCACGGCCCGCGAGCTGTCCGGCGATGCCGCGCTCGAAGCCGCCTATCTCGGCGCCCGCCCCGCTGCCTCGTAAGTGCGTTTCAGGAGCCCCCCATGAGCCTCGACCATATTTTCCGCAATGCCCGCATCGCCGGGCGCGAGGGCGAGACCCTCGATATCGGCCTTAAGGACGGCCGCTTCGCCGCCATCGCGGCGAACATCGAGGCGGACGCGCCTTCCGAGGATCTCGGCGGCAAGCTGGTGGTGCCCGGCTTCTGCGAGACCCACATCCATCTCGACAAATCCTGCCTGCTCGGCCGCTGCCACTGCGAGAAGGGCACGCTGGATGAAGCCATCGCGGCGGTCGCCGCCGCC
>JASBUY010000010.1 GCA_030147645.1 Aquabacter sp.
TTGATCCAGCCACCTGCTTCGCGAATTTCATCGAGGCCAGCGGTCATGTGCCGCGCAGAAAGGCCGGACATATGACCGCACCGTCCTCATGTGGTGAAATCGACTGAAGGGCATCCTTGCACCGCGGGCCGTTCCACATATTACGGGTTCGAATGGGATTATGGCGGCTATGTCTCGGACTGGAAGGGCGGCGGCTTGGCGCCGGGGCGCGACGGGTGCGTGATCGGCGTGCGCTTCGGCCCTGACTCCAATGCGCCCGACACGGCTCTGATCAAAGTGGCCGGGGACCGCCAGATGTCCTCCGCGCTTCCTGCCATGCGGGCGGTCCGCCCGAGCGTGCAGCAGATCTCCATCGCCTGGCCCGAATAGGGCGCCTGCCCTGGCCGGGCGCGGTTTTTCCGCGCGCCGCCTCCCCGCGTCCGATTCGCGTATTGCGTGCCGCCCCGGCCCCGGTCAGGATGACGAAAATTCCGCAATGCACAAAGGGGGTCCATCGCCATGTCCGCCAGCGCCGCGCGCCATCTTGAAGATGATGCCATCGATGCGGTCGCCCTCGGCCGTACAGCGACCGGCCTTCTCGAAAAACTTCTCGCCGAAGCCACCTCTGCCGTGAAGGCCAAGGTGAGCGAGGGCGGCAAGCTCTCCTCGCGCCTGATTGAGGACGAGCAGCGCGCCACCCACGGCCTCGCCTGGCTTGCCACCTATGTGTTCGGCGTGCGCGAACTGGTGCATTACGCGGACCGCCTGACCGAGGCGGGTACGTTCGGCCCGGCGGAGCATCTGCTGGTGCAGATCGGCCTCGGGGAATATGTCGCGCAGATTTTCGGCGGCATTCCCATGAGCCAGGGCGAGACCGTCCGGCTCGAAGACCTGTTCGTTGCGGCCGAGTCCGCCGAGGCGGTGCGCACCCATCCTGCGGTTTCAGAACTGATCCGGAGCGGCAATACCGCCGCCGCGCGCAAGGCGCTCGCCGCTTTGATCCGCGCCCAGGGTCCCGGCACCGTTGGTGATTCCGGCCTCGACGAGACCATGGCCGCCATGCGCGCCGAAATCCGCCGCTTCGTGGAGGCGGAGGTGGTGCCCCATGCCCATGAGTGGCACCTGAAGAATGCCTATATCCCCCTGGAGATCGTCCAGGGCCTCGCCGACCTCGGCGTGTTCGGCCTGACCATCCCGGAGGAGTTCGGCGGCCTCGGTCTCTCCAAGGAGGCCATGTGCCTCGTCACCGAGGAGCTTTCGCGCGGCTATATCGGGGTCGGCTCGCTCGGCACCCGCTCGGAAATCGCGGCCGAACTCATTCTCGGCGGCGGCACGGACGAGCAGAAGGCCCATTATCTTCCCAAGATCGCCTCGGGCGAAATCCTGCCCACGGCGGTCTTCACCGAGCCCAATACCGGCTCCGACCTCGCCTCGCTGCGCACCCGCGCGGTGAAGGAGGGCGAAGGAGAGGGCGCGGTCTACAAGGTGTCCGGCAACAAGACCTGGATCACCCATCCGGTGCGCGCGGACCTCATGACCCTGCTGGTGCGCACCAATCCCGCCGAGCCCGGCTATAAGGGCCTGTCCATGCTGCTGGCCGAGAAACCGCGCGGCACCGATGAAGAGCCGTTCCCCGCCAAGGGCATGACCGGCGGGGAGATCGAAGTGCTCGGCTATCGCGGCATGAAGGAATATGAGATCGGCTTTGACGGCTTCGAGGTGCCGGCGGGCCAATTGCTGGGCGGCGAAGAGGGGCAGGGCTTCAAGCAGCTCATGAACACCTTCGAGGCCGCGCGCATTCAGACCGCCGCGCGTGCCGTGGGCGTCGCCCAGGCGGCGCTGGAAACCGGCCTTCGCTACGCCGAGGAGCGCATCCAGTTCGGCAAGCCGCTCATTTCCTTCCCGCGTGTGGCGGACAAGATCGTGATGATGGCGGTGGAGATCGCCATTGCCCGCCAGATCACCTATTTCGCCGCCCGCGCCAAGGATGAGGGCCGCCGCACCGACCTTGAGGCGGGCATGTCCAAGTTGCTCGGCGCGCGCGTCGCCTGGGCGGCGGCGGACAATGCGCTGCAGATCCATGGCGGCAACGGCTTCGCGCTGGAATATCCGGTCTCGCGCCTGTTGTGCGACGCCCGCATCCTCAACATTTTCGAGGGCGCGGCGGAGATCCAGGCCCAAGTGATCGCCCGCCGCTTGCTGGAAGGCGGGAACTGAGTCCTCCGTCGCACCGCCCCAGGGGACAGCGGAGGGGCGCGGCCTGAGGCCTTGCCCTTATCCCGCCCCCATGGGCGCCGGCCGACCCAGAGCGAGGCCCGCGGCCACGCCGGAGAGGCAGGCCGCGGCGAGATAATAAAGCGGGACGCTCGGCAGCCAGGGCAGCAGGCCGGAAATCAATATGGGCGTCAGGCCGGCAAAGATGCCCGACACGATGTTGAGCGACAGCGAGACGCCGGTATAGGCGATGGCCGGCGGGAAGGCGCGGACCATCACCACGGAGGCGCCGCCCACCAGCCCCCCGCCCGCGCCGGCCAGGATGAAGAGCGGCAGGACGAGGTCCGGCGCGGTGCGCGTACCCAGCAGGAACAGGCTGTCGCCCACCAGTGCCAGCAGGCACAGCAGTACGAGCGCCGGTCCCGGCCCCATGCGATCGAACAGATGGCCCGACACCGGCGCGGCGAGGATGAAGGCGGCGGTGGCGAGCGAGCCCGCGCCGAGCGCGTCCACCGCGCTCATATGGTAGAGCGACTGGAGCAGGGTGGGCCCCATCAGGCACAGCACCACGAAATGGGCGATGAAGGGCCAGAAGGCCCCGACCGAAAGCAGCACCGCCCGGCGGTGGCTCCGCAGCACCTCGCCGAACGGCAGGCGCACGGAGAGCCGCCCGCTCTCCTCCAGCGCACGGAAGACCGGCGTTTCGTGCAGTTCGCGGCGCAGGATGAGGGTGACGAGGCCGAGAACCCCTCCGAGCGCGAAGGGGATGCGCCAGCCCCAGGTGAGGATGTCGGCCTCGGGCACCACGTGATGGACCAGTGTCGCGACGCCGATCCCCACCAGGACGCCGACTGACATGCCGCCCGCCACGAAGCCGCAGGCGCGCCCGCGATGGCTGTCCGCCACATGCTCGGCGCCGAACAGATAGCCCCCCGCCACCTCTCCGCCCACCGCGATCCCCTGGACGATGCGCAGCAGGCACAACAGCAGAGGCGCGGCGAAGCCGAGGACCGCATAAGGCGGCAGCAGAGCAATGCCCATGGTCGCCCCCGCCATGAGCGAGACGGTGAAGGCGAAGGTGCGCTTGCGGCCGATGCGATCGCCGAAATGCGCCAGGACCACGCCGCCGAAGGGCCGCGCGAGAAAGCCTACCGCGAACACGACGAAGGTCTGCAACTGCGCCAGCCAATGGGGAATGCCCGGCGGGAAGAAGGCCACCGCGAGCGCCGGCACGAAATAGACGAAGATGACGAAGTCGAAGAGTTCGAGCGCCCCGCCGAGGCAGGTGAGCGCGAGCGTGCGCATCTGCTCCCGCGTCAGCGCTGCGTCTTGCTTCGGGGGTTGCGGCGGCATGGACGCCCTGTCACCAGATAAGGTTTCCGGGCGGTATCATGCGCCGTTTAAGCGATCAATGCCCGCCTGTGTCGGCGCGTCGTAGCCGGGGAAGCAGAAGCGCCAGCGCGATCCCCATGGCGCACAGCGCCAGCACATAATGAGCGTGAGCCATGGGATCCACCTGGAGCGCCAGGGTCACGGCCAGCGGCGTCAGCCCACCGAACACCGCATAGGACACGTTGTAGGAGAAGGAGACCCCCGAAAAGGCCACCGCGGGGGGGAAGGCGTGGACCATGATAAAGGGCACGACCGAGATGGAGCCGACGGTCAGGCCCGCCAGCGCATACAGCGGCAGCAGAAGATCGGGCCGCGCCGGCACCGCATAAAAGAGCGCCGCCACCGCGACGCCCAGAGCCAGCGCGCCGAAGCCCAGAACCCGGCGCGCGCCGAGCGCATCGCACAGCGCGCCGGTGAGCACGCAGCCCGCCGTGAGGAAGAAGGTGGCGACGGCATTGGCAGTGAGGGCGGTGGGCGCGGGAATGGCGTAGCGGGTCTGGAGCAAGGTCGGCGTCATCAGGATGACCACCACGATGCTGGCCGAGAGCAGCCAGGTCAGCAGGATGGACACGCTCACCGCGCGCAGATGGTGGCGCAGGACCACCGCGAGGGGCAGGCCGGCGGAGAGTTCACGCCGCGCCTTCAACTGCTGGAACACGGGCGTCTCCGCGAGCCAGGAGCGCAGATAGACCGCGCAGAAGCCGAACAATCCGCCCAGCGCGAAGGGGATGCGCCAGGCGTAATCGTGGATCTCCTGCGCCGAGAAGCTGCGGTTGATGGCGGTCGCCACCAGCGCGCCCAGCAGGATTCCCGAGGTGAGCCCCGCCGTCAGGATGCCGCAGGCGAGGCCTACGCGCTGGCGCGCCACATGTTCGGAGACGAACACCCAGGCGCCGGGCACTTCGCCGCCAATGGCCGCGCCCTGAAGCACCCGCATGGCGAGCAGCAGAATGGGCGCCGCATAGCCGAGCGTTGCGAAGGTCGGCAGGCACGCAATGCCGAAGGTGGAGATCGCCATCAGGAAGATGGACAAGGTGAACATGCGCTTGCGGCCCAGCCGGTCGCCGAAATGGGCCATCACGATGCCGCCCAGCGGACGCGCCAGATAACCGGCCGCGAAAATGCCGAAGGCCTGGAGCTGCACCAGCCAATCGGGAATGCCGGACGGGAAGAACAGATTGCCCAGCACCACGACGAAATAGACGAAGATGATGAAGTCATAGAATTCAAGCGCCCCGCCGAGGGCCGAAAGGCCGAGCGTGCGCATATCGGCGGCGCTGAGGCGCGCCGGGGCCGGGTCCATGGTGGTGCTCATCATCCGCCTTCGCGTGCCGGCCGCCTCCGGCGGTGTCGTCGGTCACGTCTCATCAGGCGCCTCACCAGAGCGCAGATCGCGACCGGTGGACGCGGGCGCTTTGAACGAAACGCATTGAAGGATGTTGCATAATGAGGAAAGGGGTTCCGGTCCATGGCCCGGGCGGTCATCCGCTCCCGAGGCAAAGCCGTAAAAGCATCCAAACCGTCGCGGGAGCCAGCCGATGACATCCGCCTTGCTGAAACCGAGACAGTCGCCCGCGTTCGGATTGCTGCGGCTCGCCGTCTGCGCCGCGCTTCTCGCCGGTGTCAGCGCGCTTGGGGCTCTCAGCACCTATCCGGAAATTCCTACTTGGTATGCCGGCTTGCAAAAGCCGGCCTGGAC
>JASBUY010000039.1 GCA_030147645.1 Aquabacter sp.
CCATCCCGACGTGACCTTCGCCATGATCGACACCACGGTGCGCTACACCAAGGCGGATTATGAATCCGCCATGCACACGCTGATCGAGGGCGCCATCCTCGCGGTCATCGTGGTGTTCCTGTTCCTGCGCGACTGGCGGGCGACCGTGATCACGACGCTCGCCATCCCGCTCTCCATCCTGCCCACCTTCTGGGTGATGGACATGCTGGGCTTCTCGCTGAACGCGGTGAGCCTGCTCGCCATCACGCTGGTCACCGGCATCCTCGTGGACGACGCCATTGTCGAGATCGAGAACATCGTGCGCCACATGCGGCAGGGCAAGTCGCCCTATCGCGCGGCCATCGAGGCGGCGGACGAGATCGGCCTCGCGGTGGTGGCGACCACGCTCACCATCGCCGCCGTGTTCGTGCCGGTCTCCTTCATGGGGGGCATCGCGGGTCAGTATTTCAAGCAGTTCGGCATCACGGTCGCCATCGCGGTGCTGTTCTCGCTGGCGGTGGCGCGGCTCATCACGCCGCTGCTCGCGGCCTATTTCCTGCGCGATCACGGCCATCGCCAGGAGAGCGACGGGCCGGTCATGCGCTCCTATGTGCGCGTGCTCGCCTGGTCCATCCGCCACCGCTTCCTGACCATTCTGATGGGTTTCGGCGTGTTCGCGGGCACCATCTATCTCTCCACCCTTCTGCCCTCCGGCTTCCTGCCGGAGAACGACATCTCGCGCACCATGCTCTCGGTGGAATTGCCGCCCGGTGCCACCCTCGGCGAGACGCAGCGCACCGCCGACCGCATCACCACCCTCATGCGCGCGCAGCCGGAGGTTGCGAGCGTCTATGCCACCGCCGGCGAGGGCGGGGATGGCGGCATGTCCATGACCGCCGGCGAGGTGCGCAAGGCGACCATCATCGTCAATCTGAAGCCACGGGCGGAGCGCACGGTCAGCCAGTCGGACTTCGAAGAGCGCATGGACCGCGACCTGCGACAGCTCCCCGACATGCGCTTCTCCTGGAGCGCCAACGGGCAGAACACGCAGCGCGGCTTCACCGTGATCCTGTCCGGCAATGACGGGGACGCGGTGGAGAAGGCCGCGCTCAAGCTGGAGAAGGAGACCCGCGACCAGGTTCCGGTTCTGTCCAACGTCGTCTCCTCCGCCTCGCTCGACCGGCCGGAAATCCGGATCATTCCCAAGCTCGACCAGGCGGCGGAACTGGGCGTCTCGGTGGACACCATCGCCGAGACGGTGCGCATCGCCACCATCGGCGACATCAACGCCAATCTCGCCAAATTCTCCGCCAAGGACCGGCAGATCGACATCCGCGTGCAGATGGACGAGAAGGCGCGCGCCCAGCTCGCCACCTTCGACGCCATCCGCGTGCCGACCTCCACGCCGGGCGTCTCCGTTCCGCTCTCGGCGGTGGCGAGCATCTCCTTCGGCAAGGGGCCGACCGCCATCGACCGCTATGACCGGGCGCGGCGCATCGCTGTGGAGGCGGACCTTGTGGGCGAGACGCCGCTCGGCACTGCCCTGGAGCAGGTGAAGGCATTGCCCGCCGCGCGCGAGCTTCCCGCCGGGGTCACGCTGAAGGAATCCGGCGATGCCGAGATCATGGGTGAGGTCTTTTCCGGCTTCGCCATGGCGATCGCGGCCGGCGTCATGCTGGTGCTCGCGGTGCTGGTGCTGCTGTTCCACGACGTGCTCCAGCCCGTCACCATCCTCATCTCGCTGCCCCTGTCGGTGGGCGGAGCCTTCGTCGCGCTGCTGCTGACCGGGAATTCCGTGTCGCTGCCAGTGGTGATCGGCTTCCTCATGCTCATGGGAATCGTGACGAAGAACGCCATCCTGCTGGTGGATTTCGCCATCGTCGCCATGGCGGAGGGCATGGACCGCTTCTCGGCGCTCATCGAGGCGGGGCGCAAGCGCGCCCAGCCCATCGTCATGACCACCATCGCCATGGCGGCCGGCATGGTGCCTTCGGCGCTGGGGCTCGGGGAGGGCGGCGCCTTCCGCGCGCCCATGGCCATTGCGGTGATCGGCGGGCTGCTGGCCTCCACCGTTCTCTCGCTGGTGTTCGTGCCGGCGGTGTTCAGCGTGATGAACGACCTCGACCATTGGCTTGGCCGCATCTTCGGGCGCTTTGTCGGCGCACGGGATGAGAGCGCCGAACCCCATCCCGACCCCCATGTCTCCCATCCCGCCGAATAGGCGGGGTGGGCCGGAATGCGGCAGCGCAGCATGCCCGCTTGACACGTTCGGTAAAACGAACGATATAACCCCCATCGGAACTCTCAAGGCGAACGGGTGCGGCCATGATGTGCTGCTTGTGTCGGCGAATGTGACTGCGGCCCTGACGCCGCGCGCTTTTCCCGCCCCCGTGTGACCGCCTTATCGCTGAACCTGCCTCAATTGAGGGCGCGACGCTTGTCGCGGCAGGTCCCGCGTGACGGAGATGACCGTGAACGCTCCCTTCCCTATCCTGTCTCCCGCGCCGCAGGCGCAGAGGGACGACCACGTGACGCCATCCATCATCCGCTTCGAGAATGTCGGAAAAGCCTATGCCGCCCGGCGTGGCTCGCCGGAAGTCGCCGCGCTGAAAGGCGTGGACCTCGATGTGCCCGAGGGCGCCATCCTGGGCGTGATCGGCCGCTCCGGCGCCGGCAAATCCACCTTGATCCGACTGGTGAACGGGCTGGAACGGGCGACCTCCGGGCGCATCGTGGTGGACGGCACCGACATCACCGCCTTGTCCGAGCCGGGCCTGCGCGCCGCGCGCCGCTCCATCGGCATGATCTTCCAGCATTTCAACCTGCTGGCCCGGCGCACCGCATTCGAGAATGTGGCGCTGCCCCTGGAGATTGCCGGCGTATCGGCCCGAGAGATCAAAGCGCGGGTGGAGCCGCTGCTCGATCTGGTGGGCCTTGCCGACAAGCGCGACCGCTATCCGGCCGAACTGTCGGGCGGGCAGAAGCAGCGCGTGGGCATCGCCCGCGCTCTGGCGACCAGGCCCCGCGTCTTGCTTTCGGACGAGGCCACCTCCGCGCTCGACCCGGAAACCACCAATCAGATCCTCACTTTGCTGCGCAAGGTGAATGCCGACCTCAAGCTGACCGTGCTGCTCATCACCCATGAAATGTCGGTCATCAAGGCGGTGGCGGACCGGGTGGCGGTGCTCGACGAGGGGCGCATCGTGGAGGAGGGGCCGACCTATGACCTCTTCGCCCGGCCCCAGCATCCCACGACGCGGTCCTTCATCTCTGCGGTCGCGGGCTCCGACCTTCCCCCTTACGTCGCCGCGCGACTGAGCAAGACCCCGGTTCCCGGCGGCGAGACTTTGGTGCGCATCACCTTCACCGGCGGCCATGCCACCGATCCCGTGCTCTCGCGCCTCTCAAGACTTCTGGGGGTGGATGTGAACATCATCCAGGCCCAGGTGGATGAGATTGCCGGCCGTCCATTCGGGGTGATCGTGGTCGGTATTCCGAACGATCCGGCAACCGTCGCCGCCATTCTCTCGGCCGTGGAAACGCTCCATCTCTCGGCGGAGGTGCTGGGCCATGTTTGATATTCTCACCCCCGCAATGGTGGACCTGCTGGTCCAGGCCACCCAGGCGACGCTTTATATGGTTGCGGTCGCGGGGCTCATCGGCACCGCCATCGGCTTGCCGCTGGGCGTGTTCCTCGCCACCAGCCGGGCCGGCGAACTGTTCGCGGCGCCCTGGCTCAATCATGTGCTCGGCCTCGTGGTGAATGCCGCGCGCTCCACCCCCTTCATCATCCTGGTGGTGGCCATCATCCCCTTTACGCGGCTGATCGCGGGCACCTCCATCGGCACCAATGCGGCCATCGTGCCGCTGACCGTGGCGGCCGCGCCCTTCATCGCGCGCCTCATCGAGGCGGCGATCCGCGAAGTGGATCACGGGCTCGTCGAGGCGGCCCGTGCCATGGGGGCAAGCCCGCTCCAGATCGTGTGGAAAGTGCTGCTGCCCGAGGCGCTGCCCGCCATCACTCTGGCCCTGACGCTCGCCGTTGTCAGCCTCATCGGCTATTCGGCCATGGTGGGCGCTGTGGGCGGCGGCGGCCTCGGCGATCTCGGCATCCGCTTCGGCTACCAGCGCTTCATGCCGGAAGTCATGGCGGCGGTGGTGATCGTGCTCATCCTGCTGGTGCAGGCGGTGCAGAGCGCCGGCGACCTGCTCGCCCGCCGCCTCGACAAGCGCAAGCGGCGCAGCTGAAGGGGCGCTTTTCCTGGGGCAGACCCGGATCTCCCTCTCCCGCTTGCGGGGGAGGGTTGGGGAGGGGGCAGTCGGGGCAGTGTGCACTGCGCGTCTTCCTTCCCCCGTCTCTTCCTCGCCCGTT
>JASBUY010000041.1 GCA_030147645.1 Aquabacter sp.
CGTTCGTCATTCCCCGCGCCACCAACCGCAGCACCTCCGCTTCCCGCTCGCTCATGCCGGCCGGGTAGCGGGTCGGCGCCGGTCCCGCCAGACGGGCGGCGAGGGCGTCGGCACGATCCAGCGTCGGCCGCGCCTCCAACGGCGTGCAGATCGCCCGCATGCTGGAGATGGATTCCATGATGGGCACGCTGGATTTCGTCGCGGCGTCCGACTGGCGCACCGTGGTCCCGGCCATCATGCTCGCGGCGGACATGGACCTCCTGCCCTTGTCGGTTCAGCCCATGGTGGACCCGGTGGCGCCGGTCAATCTGGTCCTCATCGAACCGTCCCGCCACGTCATTTCCCCGCCGGCCGCCGCCTTTCTCGCGCTGCTGCGGGAGGAGGCGGAGCGGCTCAACAAATTCTGGGAAGGCTATTTCTGAGGAGGTCCGCCCAGCTCAATAAAAAACCCCGCCGAAGCGGGGTTTTTCGTGTCGCTTGGGCGGCTCATTCCACCGGGGTGGTCTGAGCCTCGCCGGCGCTTTCGGCCTCGGCGCCCTCGGCGCGGTCGGCCCGGGTGCGATAGCGGCTCCGGCGGCGGCGCGTGCCGGTCGCAGGTGCGTCTTCTCCCGCCTCATCGCCCTCGCGGGCCACAGCATCCACGCTCACGGCGACCGGCAGCGGGGCTTCCACCTCCGCCACGCTCTCGCGCGGCTCCGGGCGCGGCGCGCCGCCGGTGATGAAGGACGGCAGGCCGAGCGGCTGGTCGTCGATCTCGCGGCTCACGCGCTCCTCGCGCACCGGCCGCTCCTCGCGGACAACACGCTCCTCGCGGACGGGACGCTCTTCGCGGGGCGCGCGATCCTCGCGCGGGGGCCGCGGGGGACGGGGCGCATAGCCACCCTGCTCGTCGTCGCGGCGAGTGTTGCGGAACTCGCGGGGCTGGTAGCCCTCGCCGCCCTCCTCGTCCCGATTGCGGCGCTGATAGCCGCCCTGGCGATTGTCGCGCGGGCCGCGATCTTCGCGGGGCTGGCGGTCATCGCGCGGACCACGGTCATCGCGGGGGCCGCGATCGTCACGCGCGGCTCGCTCGTCCCGATTGCCGCGATCCTCGCGATTGCCCCGGTCATCCCGGCTGCGGTCGTCGCGGTTGCGATCATCACGATTGCGGTCATCGCGATTCTGGCGCGGCTCGCGGGGGGCGAACGATTCCCGCATGTAAGGCTGGGGGGCGTCGAGGCCGGACACGTCGTCCTCCTCACCCTCCTCCATCTCCTCACCCTCGCGGCCCACGGTCTGGGGGGCGAACTGGGCCTGGAGGGAGGCGATGAGGCGCAGATAATGCTCGGCGTGCTGGTAATAATTCTCCGCCGCCACATGGTCGCCGGAGGATTGCGCATCGCGCGCCAGCTGCTGGTACTTCTCGGCGATGTGATGGGCGGTTCCGCGCACCTTCACGTCGGGGCCGTTGGATTCATAGACACGCGTCAGGGGGTTGGAGCCACGGCGGTTGTTATTATTGTTGTTGTTATTGTTCCGCCCGCGCATGCGCTTCTGCTGACCATTTCTCATCTGGATCATTCTCTACTGCTCGGCGCAATGGCCGCCGTTTTGTCATCGCCCGCGCCGCCGGAACCGGGCCGCGCCACAGCTTCGCCGATGACCCTCACCGCGACCGGAAGCAAAGCCCCCGGCCCCTCGCTGAAATCCCACAAAAACAAAGGATCCGTTCGATCATGAGCCCCGTTCCGCGCAGCCGCGCGGCCAGCCAAACCATCTTCGCCGCCCCCTTGGGTCCGGCAGAAAGATCGGACATGCATTCGCACCGTTACGCAGAGCGCAGCACCATCCCGGCGCGCCGCCGCTCCACCTTTTCCACGCCCGAAACATCCGATGTCAGATTTCGGGAGCGCGCTTCAGCCTCCTGGGCCTCGCCTCTCGGGCGTGTCCCTGCGGGCCGACGCTTCGGTTCGACTCCTGGAACAGGACACTAGCCAGTTCGCCACGCCCTTCCAAGCGATTTTTTCGTGGCGGCGCCGCAGGGTGGCGCTCATGGGCGCAGGGATGGACGCCATGCCGGCAAAGCGCGCGCGATGCCCGAGAGATCGCGACGGGCTGGGTATGGGGCATCAAGCCCGGCCGCCCGCAGCAGCGCCGCGACATCCGCCTCCTGCCCCATCCCCAGTTCCAGCACGCAAAGGCCGCCGGGCGCGAGCAGGGCCGGCAGGGCGGCGGCGATGGCGGCATAGGCGCCGAGACCGTCGGCCCCGCCATCCAGCGCCGCGCGGGGATCGTGGGCGCGCACGTCCACGTCCAGCGTCGCGATCTCCGCGCTCGGAATGTAAGGCGGGTTCGAGACCACGACATCGAAGGGGCCGCGCAAGGCGCTGCCCCAATCGCCCACCAGGATCCGGGCGCGCGCATCGAGCCCGAGCCGGGCAAGATTGAGCTGCGCGGTCCGCGCCGCATCCAGGCTGCGGTCGACGCCCACACCGAAGGCGTTCCGATATTCCACCAGCAGCGCCGCCAGGATGGCGCCCGTTCCGGTGCCGAGATCGAGCATGCGCAGCGGCGCGGCGCGCTCGGGCAGCCGCGCGAGCACCTCCTCCACCACCGTTTCCGTATCGGGGCGCGGCACCAGGGTCTCCGGCGAAAGCGCGAAGGGAAGGCTCCAGAATTCCTTCTCGCCGAGAATGCGCGCCACCGGCTCGCCCGAAAGGCGGCGCCGCAGCAGGGCCTCGGCGCGGGCCGCCTCGTCGGGCAGGATTGGGGAATCGCTCAAAAGCGTACCGGGCGGCAAAGCGAGGGCCTCGGCGCAGAGCAGCCGGGCATCGAGATCCGCCCCCGCAACTCCCGCCGCGCGCAGACGGTCCGCGAGCGCGCGGCGCAGGTTTGCGCGGGTCAATCCCGCAAAGGGCGCGCCCGCCCCGTCCATGGCTCAGCCCTCGGCCGAGGCCATCAAGGCGGCCTGATGCTCGGTGATGAGGGCGTCGATGATCTCGTCCAGAGCGGTTCCCGCGATCACCTCTTCCAGCTTGTAGAGGGTAAGGTTTATGCGGTGGTCCGTGACCCGCCCTTGCGGGAAATTATAGGTGCGGATGCGCTCGGAGCGGTCGCCCGAGCCCACCTGTCCGCGCCGGTCGGCGGCGCGGCTCGCATCGGCGCGCTGGCGCTCCTCGTCCAGCATGCGCGAGCGCAGCAAGGCCATGGCGCGGGCCTTGTTGCGGTGCTGGGAGCGCTCGTCCTGAACCGCCACCACGATGCCGGTGGGGATATGGGTGATGCGCACCGCGCTCTCGGTCTTGTTCACGTGCTGGCCGCCCGCGCCGTGGGCGCGGAACACGTCGATACGCAGGTCGCTCTCATTGATGGCGACGTCCACCACCACCGCCTCGGGCAGGACCGCAACCGTGGCGGCGGAGGTGTGGATGCGGCCCGACCCCTCGGTTTCCGGCACGCGCTGGACGCGATGCACGCCGGACTCGAATTTCAGCCGCGCGAAGGCGCCTGCGCCATGGAGCGCGGCGACCACTTCCTTGTAGCCGCCCATCGTCCCCTCGCTTTCCGAGAGGATTTCCACCGACCAGCCCTTTTCGGCCGCGTAGCGCGAATACATGCGGAACAGATCGCCCGCGAACAGCGCGGCTTCGTCGCCCCCCGTTCCGGCCCGCACTTCCAGGATGACGCCGCGCGAATCCATGGCGTCCTTGGGCAGGAGCGCGATGCGCACCGCCGTCACGAGGCGGTCCAATTCGGCGACGAGGCGTTCCTCTTCACTCTCGGCGAGCGCGCGCATCTCCGGGTCGGTGGCCGGGTCCGCCAGAAGCTCGCGCGTGTCCTTCAGGTCGTGCGCGGCGGCACGCAAGGCCCGCACCTCGTCCACCACCGGCGAGAGGTCGGAGAATTCCCGACCGAGCCGCACATATTCCTCGCCCTCGGCCCCCGCCGCGAGCATCGCCTCCACTTCGGCGTGGCGGGCCACCAGGGCGTCGAGCTTGGCAAGCGGCAGGCGGGACTGAAGGAGGTCGTCGCTCAAAGGGGCAATCCGGAGAGGTCGGCGAAGGCCCGCAGCGTGCCGCGCACATCGCTGACCCCGGAGGTGTCGTCCAGCAGCGGCAGCAGCACCTTGCGCGCGGCGCCGACATCCAACTGGAGCAATGTCGCCTTCACCGGGCCGATGGCGGCGGGGGAGAGGGACAGCGAGCGATAGCCGAGCGCGGCCAGCGCCACCGCTTCCAGCGGCCGAGACGCCAGTTCGCCGCACAGGGTCACGGGCTTGCCGTGGCGCTCGCCTGCCTCGGCCACGGCACGGAAGGCGCGCAAAGCGGGCGGGCAGAGCGGGTCGAAGCGGTCCGCCACGCGCACATTGCCGCGGTCAGCCGCGAATAGGAATTGCACCAGATCGTTGGAGCCGACCGAGAGGAAGTCCACGCGGGAGAGGATTTCATCCAGTTGGAACAGGAGCGAGGGCACTTCCACCATGGCGCCCACGAAGACGCGATCCGGCAAACCGTGCCCGTGCTTGCGCAAATGGGTGAGTTCCCGCTCCAGGATCGCCTTGGCCTGGTCGAATTCGGCGGCGTCCGCCACCATGGGGAACATGATGCGCACCTCGCGCCCCGCCCCGGCGCGCAGCAGCGCGCGCAACTGGCTGCGCAGCAATCCGGGCCGGTCCAGGCCGAGGCGGATCGCGCGCCAGCCGAGGGCGGGGTTTTCCTCCTCCACTGTGCGCATATAGGGCAGCACCTTGTCGCCGCCGATATCGAGCGTGCGGAAGGTCACCGGGCGCTGGCCGGCCGCGTCCAGCACCGCGCGATAGAGCTTCAACTGCTCGGATATCCGCGGGAAGGTGGAGGCGATCATGAACTGCAATTCGGTGCGGAACAGCCCGATCCCGGCCGCGCCGGTCTCCACGATATGGGGCAGGTCCACCAGCAGGCCGGCATTGAGATTGAGGTCGATGGCGATGCCGTCCTTGGTCACGGACGGACGGTCGCGCAGCGCTGCATACTGGGCCTGACGGCGGGCGCGGAAGCGCACCTTCTCCGCATAGGCCGCCTCGACATCGCCGGGCGGGCGCAGATGCACCTCGCCCGCCTGACCGTCCACGATCACCGGATCGCCGGGCTCGACGAGGCTGCTGGCATTTTCCACCTGGCCGACCGCCGCGAGCCCCAAGGCGCGGGCGACGATGGTCACATGGCTGGTGGTGCCGCCCTCTTCCAGCACGAGGCCGCGCACGCGGGTGCGGTCATAGTCCAGCAGCGCGGCCGGGCTCATATTGCGCGCGAAGATGATGGCGTTCTCCGGCAGATCCTCGCGTTCGGAGGCGCGGGCGCGGCCGGTGAGTTCGCGCAGCAGGCGGTTGGCGAGGTCGTCCAGATCGTGCAGGCGCTCGCGCAGATAGGGGTCGGAGGCGCGCAGGATGCGCGCGCGTGTATCGGACTGCACGCGCTCCACCGCCGCTTCGGCGGTGAGGCCGGTCTGCACCGCCTCGCGCATCTTGTGCATCCACCCCCGGTCATGGGCGAACATGCGGTAGGCTTCGAGAATTTCGCGGTGCTCGCCCGCCTTGGAGAGGCCGTCCTCTTCCAGCAGCAGGTCGATGGAAGCGCGCAGCTTGCCGATGGCGCCATCGAGCCTTTGGCCTTCGCGCTGCACGTCGTCGGCGATGACATTGGTGACGACGATGCGCGGCTCGTGCAGCACCACATGGCCAAGGCCCAGCCCGTCCGCGAGGGGCACGCCCGACAGATGCAGCGGGCGCCGCCCCGCAGGCTCCGCGCCGGGCTTGGCGAGCGCGGTCAATTCGCCGGAGGCGATCATCTCCGCGAGCACCATGGCGGTGGTCTGGAGCGCCTCCACCTCCTCCTCGGCATAGGTGCGATGCGCGCGATTCTGCACCACGAGCACGCCGAGCGTGTTGCCGCCGCGCAGGATCGGCACGCCGAGAAAGGAATTGTAGCTCTCTTCGCCCGTTTCCGGCCGATAGGAGAATTCCGGGTGATTCTGGGCGTCGGAAATGGCGACGGGCTCGGCCTCGCGCGCCACATGGCCGACCAGGCCTTCGGACACCCGCATCACGGTCTGGTGAACCGCGCCGCGATTGAGGCCTTCGGTAGCGTAAAGCTCCAGCGTCTGGTCGACCCGCAGAACATAGACCGAGCAGACTTCCGCCACCATATTGGCAGCGATCATCACCACGATCTTGTCCAGGCGGTCCTGCGCGCTGACGGGCTCCGCCATGACTTCGCGGAGGCGTCTCAAAAGAACGCGGGGACCGCCGAGCGCGCCACGCATCGGCCGGTTCCTTAAAGTTCGCCCGGGGACCGGCGGCCGGAGGGGCCGTCGGATGGCGCCCCCCGCGCCACGAGAGAGCTAGCTGTCGAGTCCGTATAGCGAATGGAGAGTCCGCACCGCAAGCTCGGTGTAGGCGGCGTCGATCAGGATGGAAATCTTGATCTCGGATGTGGTTATGGCGCGGATGTTGATCCCCTTGGCCGCCAATGCCTGGAAAGCCTTGGCCGCAACGCCGGCATGGGAGCGCATGCCGATACCGATCACCGACACCTTCACCACATCGCCCTCGCCTTCCAGAGTCTCATAGCCGATGGCGGCGCGCGCCTGTTCGAGCGCCGCCTTGGCGCGTTCGAAATCGGCGCTCGGCACGGTGAAGGTGATGTCGGTGAAGCCGTCCGCCGACACGTTCTGCACGATCATGTCCACATTGATATGGGCATCCGCCAGCGGGCCGAACACCGCGGCCGCGATGCCGGGCTTGTCGGCGACGCGCCGGATGGAGACCTGCGCCTCGTCGCGGGCGAAGGCGATGCCGGTGACCACCTCGGCTTCCATCTGGTTGGCCATGATCTCCTCCTCGTCGCAAATCAGGGTGCCGGCGGCTTCCGCCGTGCCCATATGGGGGGCGTCCGCGTCTTCGAAGCTGGAGCGCACGAAGGTGCGCACCTTATGCACCATGGCCAGTTCCACCGAGCGCACCTGCAGCACCTTGGCGCCCAGCGAGGCCATTTCGAGCATTTCCTCAAACGCCACGCGCTTCAGGCGCTTCGCCTTGGGCACCATGCGCGGATCGGTGGTGTAGACGCCGTCCACGTCGGTATAGATGTCGCAGCGCTCCGCGCCGATGGCGGCCGCCACCGCGACGGCGCTCGTGTCCGAACCGCCGCGCCCAAGCGTCGTGATCCGCCCGCTCGGCAGGTGAATGCCCTGGAAACCGGCAATCACCGCCACCTCGCCCGCCTCCAGGCGCGCCGTCACTGCCGTTCCGTCAATCTCCAGGATGCGGGCGGAGCCATGGGCATCGTCCGTGGAGATGGGAATCTGCCAACCCTGCCAGGAGCGCGCCGGCAAACCCATATTTTGCAGCGTGACCGCGAGAAGCCCCGAGGTCACCTGCTCGCCGGAGGCGACCACGGCGTCGTATTCGCGCGGGTCATACAGCTTGGAGGCCTCATTGACCCAGCCCACGAGTTCGTTGGTCTTGCCGGACATGGCGGAGACTACGACGGCCACCTGGTAGCCGGCCTCCACCTCGCGCTTCACATGGCGCGCGACATTGCGAATGCGTTCGATGGTGGCGACCGAGGTGCCGCCGAACTTCATGACCAGCCGAGCCATGGCTCGCATCTTTCTCTAAAAGGGAATGTTCAGGAAACGAGGAGACGGGACGCGCACGCGGCGCGGCGTCATTTTCGCGCGCGTTTGAGCCCGCGGCGCCCGGCGGCGCGCATTCGCATCCTGCAATCGGTGGACAATTCGCCCATGCCCCAAACCTCTCCGCGCCCAGGCCCTCGCCTGCGCGGTTTCCCCCGGGCGGCCTTCAGCCGGCTCGGAACGCGACCTAGAGCGCGATCCCATCAGATTTAATCAATCTGATTGGGTGAATCGCCCTCTCACTCATTGATAGAGGACGCGTGATCCGATCAGCCCGCGATGCAGGCCGATCGGCGCGTGCTCTAGATAGCGAAGCCGCCGCGCGGGAGCAACCGCGGGCGCGGCCGCTCACAGCATGGACGGCAGCACGCGATCCGGCGGACGGTGACCGTCCATGAAGGTCTTGATGTTGACGATGACCTTCTCGCCCATGTCGATGCGCCCTTCCAGGGTCGCCGAGCCGAGATGCGGCAGCAGCACGACCTTGCCCTGCTTGGCGAGGCGCACCAGCTTGGGATTGACAGCCGGCTCATGCTCGAACACGTCGAGGCCCGCGCCGCCCAGCTCGCCCGCTTCCAGCATGCGGGTCAGCGCATTCTCGTCGATTACCTCGCCGCGCGCGGTGTTCACCACATAGGCGTCGGGCTTCAGCAGCTTGAGGCGGCGGGCGGACAGCAGATGATAGGTCGCCGGCGTGTGCGGGCAGTTCACAGACACGATGTCCATGCGCGCCAGCATCTGGTCGAGGCTCTCCCAATAGGTAGCCTCCAGCGATTCCTCGATAGCGTGGGGCAGCGGGCGGCGGTTGTGATAGTGGATCTGCAGGCCGAACGCCTTGGCGCGGCGCGCCACAGCCTGGCCGATGCGGCCCATGCCGATAATGCCGAGGCGCTTGCCCCAGATGCGCCGGCCGAGCATCCAGGTGGGTGACCAGCCCTGCCATTCCTCCTGGTCGTTCTGGAGCAGCAGCGCGCCTTCGGTGAGGCGGCGCGGCACGGCGAGGATCAGGCCCATGGTGAGGTCGGCGGTGTCCTCGGTGAGGACTGCCGGGGTATTGGTGACGGTGATGCCCCGGTTCAGCGCGCTCGCGACATCGATATGGTCGATGCCGTTGGAGAAGGAGGCAATCAGCCGCAGGTTTTCACCCGCCTGGGAGAGGATGCCATTGTCGATGCGGTCGGTGACGGTGGGCACCAGGACGTCGGCGGTCTTCACCGCTTCCACCAGCGCGGCCGTGTCCATGGGCACGTCGTCCACGTTGAGACGCGCGTCGAACAATTCGCGCATCCGCGTCTCGACCGTTTCCGGCAGCTTGCGCGTGACGACGACGAGCGGTTTGCGACGCGCCATGGCCTTCCATTCCCCGTTTATTAACCGTTCTCGTTCCGTCTATCAGACAGCCGGGGAAACACAATGGGGAGCGTCGCCGCTCCCTTGACGCCGCTCGGCACGGGGCGCAGAGGGTGGCGATCGCTCGCACGGAAGGAAGACGGGACCCATGCGGAAGACGGGACTTCGCGAAGCCCTTTTTGCCACCGCCCTGGCTCTCCTCGCGCTGCCCGCCCGTGGCGCGCCCGATGAGGACGGGACCGGACTGCCCGTGCCGCGCTTCGTCTCGTTGAAGGCGGACAAGGTGAATGTGCGCAACGGCCCCAACAAGGACCAGGACGTCGCCTGGATCTTCTCGCGCGGCGGCCTGCCGGTGGAGATCACGGCGGAGTTCGAGACGTGGCGGCGCATCCGCGATTCGGAAGGCGCGGAGGGCTGGGTCTATCACTCGCTCCTGTCGGGCCGCCGCACCGCGCTTGTGGCGCCGTGGCTGAAGACCGGCACCGTCATGCTGCGGGAAAAGCCCAATGCGGACGCAGCCGTCACCGCGCGCCTGGAACATGGCGTGCTCGGCAGCCTGAAGACCTGCGACGGCCAATGGTGCCGCTTCATCGGGCCGGGCTTTGACGGCTTCATCGAGCAGAACCAGTTGTGGGGCGTCTATCCCAACGAGAAGATCGACTGAGATCGAGGCTCAGTCCGTCGCGCCCGATGGCAGAGGCCGGAGCGCGGCCGGGGCGCCGTGGAGGAAGGCGCGAACGCGTAGCGCGATGTCCGCGTCGAGATCCTCCGGAAGCGGCATGCCGTAGATGAAGCGCCGCACGCCCAGATAGAAGATGGCCGCGTGCAGCCCCCAGACCAGTTCCACCTCCGCCTCGCGCACCGGGGCGTCTTCTGGCAGGCCATGTTCGTGGCGGATCTCGCGCACCACGACATCGAAGGCCGCGCCGCGCAGGAAAGACAGATAGCGGGCGTTGAAATCCAGCCCCTTCAAGCCCGCGAACATGAAGAGCCTGATCCACTCATAGGTGAGGACCACTCGGGCATAGTCGCGATAGAAGCGCGTGAGCCGGGCCTCCAGGGGGAGGGCGCGATCCTGCAGGGCCGCGCTCCAGTCCGAGCGCCAGGGGGTGAGATAGACCTCCTGATAGACCCGGTCGAGCAGCGCCTCCTTGGAGGGAAAATAGCGATACAGCAGCGGCTGGGTGATGCCGATGCGCGCCGCAAGATCACGCGTCGAGCCGTCGAAGCCATGCTCCGCGAAGAAGGCGATCGCGCCCTGGAGGATGGCATCCTCGCGGGCCTTGGGATCGAGGCGCCGCCGTTCCGGGCTCGCCGCACCAGCTTTGCGGGTCAACGGGCTTCTCCCTGTGTCCTGCCGCGCTTACCACTCCCGCCCGGCGGGTCAAACCCGCACGGCCGCCGGACGGTGCGGCGCAATGTCGTGGCGCAGCGCTTGGCGGATGCGGGGCCGGTCGCAAGGCGGTGTTCGCACCATAGGCCTCAAGAGGTTGAGCAAGCCTTGCGGGACACGCCCGGCCTGCGATTGTCGTTGAAGTGCAACAATTTTCCGGCAGCACCTGAGCTGTTCGCCCTTGTCACGGCACGGGGCGAAGCCTAATTACAGTTTAGAATCATTCTAGGACACACCACCATGATCCCGGGCTTCGGCGCGCGCCAGCAATTCTCCGACCTGTCGGAGAAGGAAATCCTCGCCCTCGCCATCTCCTCCGAAGAGGACGACAGCCGCATCTATGCCGATTATGCCGAAGCGGTGCGGGCGGAGTTTCCCGCAACCGCCCAGATGCTGGACGGCATGTCGGCGGAAGAGAACCGCCACCGCCAGGCGCTGATCGGGGAATTCCGCCGTCGCTTCGGCGAGCATATCCCGCTGATCCGACGCGAGCATGTGTCGGGTTTCTATGCGCGGCGCCCGGTCTGGCTGGTGAAGAATCTCGGCATTGAGCGGATTCGCGGCGAAGTCGCGCGGATGGAGGACGAGGCCGCCCATTTCTATCTCGAAGCCACCAAGAAGGCCTCAGATGCCGGCACCCGCGAACTGCTGGGCACGCTCGCTGCCGCCGAGCAGCAGCACATGGCGACAGCGGAGGCCCTGGAAGCGGCGAACCTGCCGGGCGGCGTGCGCGAGGAAGAGGACGACAAGGCGCGCCGCCAGTTCGTGCTCACCTGGGTGCAGCCGGGCCTCGCGGGGCTCATGGACGGCTCGGTGTCGACCCTCGCGCCCATATTCGCCACCGCCTTCGCGACGCAGAATTCCCACACGACCCTTCTGGTCGGCATCGCCGCCTCCGTAGGCGCGGGCATTTCCATGGGCTTCACGGAAGCCGCCCATGACGACGGCGTCATTTCCGGGCGCGGCTCGCCCATCAAGCGCGGCCTTGCCTCGGGCATCATGACGGCCGTCGGTGGCCTCGGCCACGCTTTGCCCTATCTCATTCCAAGCTTCTGGACCGCCACGGCGGTCGCCGCCATCGTGGTGTTCGTGGAATTGTGGGCCATCGCCTGGATCCAGAACCGCTACATGGAGACACCCTTCATGCGCGCCGTCTTCCAAGTGGTGCTGGGCGGCGCCCTGGTGCTGGCGGCGGGCGTCCTGATCGGCGGAAGCTAAAGCATAATCCGGTCAGGTTGGTTCAACGTGGTCGGGTCAAGTTCCAGATCATAGCTGGCGGCTCCGGGCGGTCGGGGGCACGCCCGGAGCCTTCCCGCCTTGGCCAAAACGGCCGCGGCGAGAAAGGGCCTGCGCTTCGGCAGGGCTGGAAAAGGGCGGCGCAGGCCGCCCTTCGTCACAGATGCAGGTCGATCTGCGAGGCGTCGTAGGCGCCCGATCCGGTGAAGCCGAAGCTCACCATTCCATCGGCCCCGATGGCCCCGTTCCAGGCGGCATTGCGGATCACGTAACCCTCGGCATCCTGGGAGACGATCTCCGCGTTCCAGATGCTGGTGATCTGGAACGGCATGTCGATCTCGATCTGCCAACCGCTGGTGGCCCCGCCTTCATTGTGGATCTCCACAGAGGCATTGAAGCCGCTACCCCAGGAATCCACCACTTTCAGCAGGGCTTCCAGGTCCGCCTCCACCGTGCCGGTGCCCCCGCCCCCGGTGCCACTGCCCGTGCCGGGCGAGGGAGGCGTGGGGGTCGTGTCGTCGTCGAGAATGGTCGCCTTTGCAGTCCCCACCCCGATCACGGCGCCCGAGGCATCGGTCAGCATGACCGAGAAGGTTTCGTCCGCCTCGTCCAGGCTGTCCGGCGTCACGGCGATGCGGATTTCCTTCGTGGTTTCGCCCGGCGCGAAGGTGACCGTGCCGCTCGACGCGGTGAAGTCCTGTGCACCCGCCTCGCCTGCCATGGTGTGATAATGCACCGTCACCACGTCGCTGGAGGCTTCCGACATTGTCACCTGGAAGGTGGCATAGGTCATGTCGGGCTCGCCGCCGCCCTCGCCGCCCGGCACGTCGGTGGCGAAATCGAACTTGATGGCGTCCAGATAGGCCATCTTGTTCGTGTTCACCGTGCGCCAGTCATTGGCGAGGATGCCG
>JASBUY010000044.1 GCA_030147645.1 Aquabacter sp.
GAAATGGCTGGAATATGCCGGCGCGATCCCGGTCCAGTCCTCGCTTCCCGAAGCCTACACCGCCATGCAAACCGGCGTGTATAACGGCTGGATCATGTTCCCCTCGGGCGTGGTGAACTTCAAGCTCTATGAAGTCTCGCCTTATTATACCGAGACCGGCTTCGGCGCCATTACCTGGCACGGCATGACCATCAACAAGGCGCGGTACGATAAGCTGCCGAAGGATGTCCAGGCCATCATCGTGGAAGTCGCCCGCGAGTTCGAGGGCAAAACCGGCACGGTGAATGACGAAAACTATCCCAAGCAGATCGCGCAACTGAAGGAACTGGGCGCGAAGGTAAAGAGCGCCGTGCCGGACAGCGTTCGGCTCGACTGGGCGACCTCGCTGAAGGATTGGCCGAAGGAAAAGGCCGCCGAACTGGACAAGGCCGGCCTGCCGGGAACGGAAGTGCTGACCCTCGCCCTCCAGCTCTACGAAAAGTACGGCCACAAATGGCCGGTGCGCTACGACATCAAGTGAAGGCAGGCCTTCGCGCCTGAGATGGCCGGCCGGGCGGCGATCCGCCCGGCCCTTCCCTTCCCGCCGACGGCAACCATAGGTGCGCCATGATCGGACGCTCGCTCGATATCGTCTCCAAGGGGCTGCTGATTGTCGCCTCTGCCCTCGCATTCCTTCTGTGCTTCGTCGTCTGCGCCGACGTGATCGGGCGCGTGGCGTTCGGCGCGCCCTTGAAGGGCACGCCGGAAATGGTGTCCTCCTCCATCGTCATCATCTGCTACCTGCAGGCGAGCTACGCCATCCTCTCCGGCGGGATGATGCATGTGGACGCCATCACCGTTCACCTGCCGGCGCGGGTGCAGGCGGCGCTGGTGATCATCGGCTCCCTGCTTGGCGCGCTGCTCTTTTCCATCATCTTCTGGGGCAGCATCGACGGCTTCGTCCATGCCTGGTCCAGCGGCGAATATGAGGGCGAGGGCGCCCTTCACGTGCCCATGTGGCCGGTGCGCCTCGCCGTATTGGTGGGAACCGGGCTCGCCGTGCTCGCCTATCTCCTGCTCGCCTGCCGCCAGATCGTCGCTGCCCGCCGCAGCGAAGTCCTGGTCACCGGCGTCTCGCACTGAAGGGGTCCGCCATGTTCGACGCAACCCAAATGGCCCTGGTGCTCGGCGGGCTTCTGTTCCTGGTGGCGTTCGGCGTGCATATCGCCGTCGCCCTCGGGCTCGCCTCCGCGCTCGGCATCTATCTCATGATGGACGGCGACATGGAGGTGGTGCGCAGCTTCATCTCCAACACCGCCTATGAGGCCATCCGCGACTATATCTTCGCGGTCATTCCCCTGTTCATCCTGATGGGCGAATTCCTGGCCCGCTGCGGCGCCGCGCGCGACTTGTTCGCGCTGGTGAATCGCGTCACCAAATGGCTGCCGGGGCGCCTCGGCATCGCCACCGTGTTCGCCAACGCCATCTTCGCCTTCGTCTCGGGGGTCAGCATCGCGGCGGCGGCGGCCTTCTCGCGCATCGCCTATCCGGAGATGAAGCGCTACGGCTATGACCGGCAATTCTCGCTCGCCTGCATCGCCGGCAGCGCCTGCCTCGGCATGCTGATCCCGCCCTCGGTGCTGATGATCGTGTGGGGGGTGATCACCGAGCAGTCCATCGGCAGCCTGTTCCTCGCGGGCGTGGTGCCGGGGTTCCTCGTGGTGGGCGTCTACAGCCTCTACATCGTCTATTTCGCCCTGCGCTATCCGGCCTTGGTGGGCGAGACGGCGGGGCCGGGCGTGGTGTCCGTGACGGCGTCCGGCGCGGCGGTGGCGGGCGGACCGGGGCGCGCGACCATGGTGCCGGCCGCCCCGCCATCCACGGTGGAGGAGGACGATTTCGGCAAGACCATCGTCGGTACGCTGCTGGTGCTCGTGCTCATCCTCTCCGTGCTGGGCGGCATCTGGCTCGGCTTCTTCACGCCCACCGAGGGCGCGGGCGTGGGCGCGACGCTCTCGCTGTTCATCGCCATCGGCCGGGGGATGCGGGCCAAGGATATCTTCGACGTGGTGCTCACCGTCGGGCGCACCTCCGCGCCGCTGCTCCTGCTGCTGGTGACGGCGCAGCTTTATTCCCGCGTCCTGTCCATGACCGGCATCACGGGGGCGGTGCAGGCCTTCTTCCTGGATACCGGCCTGCCGCCGCTCGCCATCCTCGGCATCATGATCTTCATCTGGTTCCTGCTGGGCTGCGTGATCGATTCCATCTCGATCATCCTGCTAACCGTGCCGGTGTTCGCGCCCATCGCGGGCACGCTCGGCTACGACCCGTTGGCTTTCGCCATGATCGGCATTATCGCCATCGAGACCGGGCTTCTGACCCCGCCCTTCGGCATCCTGGTGTTCACGGTGAAGGCGGCATTGCCCAATGAAAAGGTGTCGGTCGGGGAAATCTTCCGCGGCGCCATCCCCTTCTGGATCTGCCTGCTGTGCGTGATCGCGATGCTCATCGCCTTCCCCGCGCTGGCGACCTGGCTCCCCAATCTCGGCAAGACCGGCGTGTGACCGGCAAACGCGCGAAAGGATTGCTCCCATGATCGACATCGAAAAGGTTTCCGTGAACGGCGCCGTGCTTGCGACCCGGGTGGACGGGGAGGCCGGCAAGCCCTGGCTGGTCCTCTCCAACTCCCTCGCCTGCACGCTGGAAAGCTGGGACGCGCAGGTGCCGGCCTTCGCCCGCACCCACCGCGTGCTCCGCTATGACACGCGCGGCCACGGCCGCTCCTCGGCCCCGCAGGGCCCTTACCAGATGGCGACCTTCGTCGCCGACCTGGTGGGCCTCATGGACCATTACGGCATCGACCAAGCGGACATTGTCGGCCTCTCCATGGGCGGCATGACCGGGCTCGGTGTCGCCATCACCCATCCCGAGCGGGTGCGCAGCCTCGCCTGCTGCGCCGCGCGCTCGGACGCCATCGCGCCCTTCGTCGAGAGCTGGAACACGCGCATCGCCGCCATCCGCGCGGCGGGCGGCATGGCGGGGGTGGTGGACTTCACAATCGAGCGCTGGTTCACGCCCGATTTCCGCGCCGCGCGGCCGGATGTGATCGAGGCGGCGCGCGCCATGATCCTCGGCTGCGACACCGAGGGCTATATCTCCTGCGCCGAGGCGCTGAAGGGCCTCGACTATAAGCGCCATCTCGGTGCCATCACGGCCCCCACCCTCTATGTGGCCGGCGCCTCGGACGGGGGCGCCCCGCCCGCCGCATTGAAGGAGATGGCGAGCCTCACCCCTGGCGCGCGCTTCGTGGAGATCGCCCCGGCGGCGCACATCATCGCCATGGAAAATCCCGACGCCTTCACCGCCACTCTCACCGCCTGGCTGTCCGGCGCAAGCGTGGGAGAGAGGATAGCGGCCTAGCCGCGCGCGGCCCTCACCCGCCATCTGGCCGCCGTGCCCCTCGCGGGGCGCGGTGCGCCTTAGGCCATCATTCTGGCTAATGGCCTTGATCAGGAACAATCATTTTCCCGCATAGCGCGCTCTGCCTATGGTCGCGCGGACGGATTTGGGAGCCTCTCATGAAGCTTGGTTTCTTCACCATGCCGATCCATCCCCTCAAGAAGGATTGGCGCCAATGCCTCGCCGAGGACCGCGAGGCTTTCGTGCTGGCGGATGAGCTGGGCTTCACCGAAGCCTATTGCGGCGAGCATGTCACCGACCAGGCGGAGAACATCACCTCCTGCGCCATGTTCCTCGCCTGGATCGCGCAGAACACGAAGCGCATCCGCCTCGGCACCGGCACCATCAATCTGCCCAACAGCCACCCCGCCGCCGTGGCGGGCGAGATCGCCATGCTCGACCACATGCTGGACGGGCGCTTCAATTTCGGCATCAGCCCGGGCGGCCTGCTCTCGGACGCCGAGGTGTTCGGCAATCTGGACGCCGACCGCAATGCCATGTTCGTGGAGGGCATCAATTCGGTCCTCGCCATCTGGGACGGCGAGGCGCCCTACAACATCCAGGGGAAATACTGGACCATCAGCACGCAGCGCACGCTGATGGCCAATATCGGCCAGGGCCTGATCCCCAAGCCGCTCCAGAAGCCCCATCCCCCCATCGTGGTGACGGTGGTGGCGCCCTATTCCAAGGGCATCGTGGAAGCGGCCTCGCGCGGCTGGCTGCCCATTTCGGCCAACTTCCTCCTGCCCAAATGGGTCGCCACCCATTGGCCGAAATATGTGGAAGGGCGCGCGCGGGTGGGCGCGGTGGCTGACCCGGCCGACTGGCGGGTGGCAAAGAGCGTGTTCGTGGCCGACGACCTCGCCACGGCCCGCGACTATGCCCTCGGCCCCAAGAGCCCCTACCGCTTCTATTACAATCAGCTTCTGACCAAGATGAAGGCCAACAAGCGGGCCGACCTCTTCAAGCCGGACCCCAGCATGTCCGACGATGACCTGACCATCGAGCGGGTGCTGGACGAACTGGTGATCTGGGGCACGCCTGACAAGGTGGTGGACGATCTCCACCGCCTCCAGGAGACCACCGGCCCCTTCGGCACGCTGCTCTATGCCGGCAAGGACTGGGTGGACCGCGATCTCGCGCGCCGCTCCATGATCCTGCTTGCCGAGCAAGTGGCGCCCCGCATGGGCGCGGTGCCCAAGGCGGCGGAATAGGCCAAGCAGGCCGCGCCCAACGGAGGCGCGGCCCTACGACAGAGAGCGGCAGCACGCCGCCAGCACGAGATCGGGAAGGCGAACATGCTCAAGGTGGGTCTGGTGGGAATGGGCTGGTGGGGCGGCACGCTGCTGCGTGTGCTGCACGGAAGCCCGGATATCAGGATCGTGGTGGCGACCGACCTCGACGCCAGCAAGGCAACGCTCGCCGCTGAGCGCGACGCGCGCTTCGTGGACAGCTTCGAGGCGATCCTGGACGATCCGGAAGTGGAAGGCGTCATCCTCTGCACGCCCCAGCAATTCCATGCCGGCCAGATCGTCGCCGCGGCGAGCAAAGGCAAGCATGTCTTCTGCGAGAAGCCGCTCTGCCTCACCCGCGCCGACGCGGAACGGGCGGTCGCGGTCTGCAAGGCGCACAATGTGGTGCTCGGCGTCGGCCATGAGCGCCGCTTCGAGCCGCCGGTCATGGACCTCATGGCCCGGATCAAGGCCGGGGACCTCGGCACCATTGTCCAGGTGGAGGCCAATTTCAGCCAGGACAAGTTTTTGGCCCTGCCGAAGGGAAACTGGCGCATCAGCGCCTCAAACCCGGTCGGCCCCGTCACCGCCACCGGCATTCATCTCATCGACCTGTCCACCGCCATTCTCGGTCCCTGCGATCGCGTTCTGACCTCCCTGCGCACGCTCGCGCAGGAGTGGGAGAATGGCGACACCCTCGCCATGACCTTGGAATTCAAGGAGGGCGGCACCTCACTTCTCTCCGCCATCCTCACCACGCCGTTCGACGGGCGCCTCGCGGTCTATGGCTCAAAGGGCTGGGCAGAGGTGCGCGACCGCGCCCACCCGGAAAATTCCGAAGGATGGACGGCGACGTACGTCATAAGGGGTGAAAAGCGGGAAGACCTGGACTATCCGCCCGCGCCCTCGGTGCGGATGAATCTGGAGGCGTTTGCCCGCGCGGCCAAGGGCGGGGAGCCCTACCCCATCACCATGGACCAGATGATCGAGACCGTGGCGGCGCTGGAGGCGGTGTTCGTATCGGCGCAGACCAAGGGCCTCGCCCAAGTCCCCTGACGCGCCCCGGGCGGCGGACGCATACGCCATTCCGCCGCCGGACACCGAATACCGCCCGATGCCGTGTGCGCGGAGACCTGACGCATGATCCTGTCCATCAATCCCGCGACGGGCGCCGAATTGGCGCGCTTCGAGGTATTTTCTCCAAGCCAGATCGAAGCCGCCCTCGACGGCGCCGCCGCCGCGAAGCGCGCCTGGGCGCGCGTCCCGATTTCCGAGCGCGTGGACCTGCTGCGCCGCATGGCGCGGGCGCTTCGCGCAGGCAAAGCCGAATATGGCCGGCTCATCACGCTCGAAATGGGCAAGCCTCTGCCGGAAGCCGAGGCGGAAGTGGAGAAATGCGCCTGGAACTGCGACTTCTATGCGGAGCAGGCGCCCCATTTTCTTGCCGACGAGGTGACGGCGAGCAATGCCAGCGAGAGCGCGGTCGTGTTTGACCCGCTCGGCGTCGTCCTCGCCATCATGCCCTGGAATTATCCCTTCTGGCAGTTCTTCCGCTTTGCCGCGCCCGCCTTGGCTGCGGGAAACGGCGCGATCCTGAAGCACGCCAACAACGTCCCCCAATGCGCGCTTGCCATTGAGGAGGTGATGCGCTCGGCGGACTGCCCGGAGGGCCTGTTCCGCACGCTGCTGGTGGACTCGGGCTCCGTCGCCGGTCTGATCGCGGACGACCGCATCGCCGCCGTCACCCTCACCGGCTCCACGGAAGTGGGCATGATCGTCGCCGCGCAGGCCGGCAAGGCACTGAAGAAGCAGGTGCTGGAACTGGGCGGCTCCGATCCCTTCATCGTGCTCGCGGACGCGGACATCGAAGCGGCGGCGGCGACTGCCGTGAAGGCGCGCTTCATCAATGTGGGCCAGAGCTGCATCAATGCGAAGCGGTTCATCGTCGAGGAGCGCGTCGCGGACCGCTTCGCGGACGCCTTCTGCGCGGGCGTCGCGCGCTTGAAGGTGGGTGATCCGATGGAGCGCGACACGGCCATCGGCCCCATGGCGCGGGGCAATCTGCGCGATACGCTGCATGATCAGGTGCAGCGCTCGGTGGCGGCGGTCGCGGTGCTGCGCGCCGGCGGCGCGCCGCTACCCGGTCCCGGCTTCTTCTATCCGCCCACCGTGCTGGACCATGTCGGCCCCGACATGGCGGCAGCCTGCGAAGAAACCTTCGGGCCGGTCGCCGCCATTCTCCGCGTCAAGGACGCGGACGAGGCTGTTTTCCGCGCCAATGCGACCGAGTTCGGCCTCGGCGCGGCGCTCTGGAGCGCCGACATTCCGCGCGCCAAGGCGCTCGCCCGGCGCATCGAGGCGGGCGCCGTCTTCATCAACGGCATGACCGCCTCCGACCCGCGCCTGCCCTTCGGCGGCATCAAGAAGTCCGGCTATGGGCGGGAGCTGGGCGTCTACGGCATCAAGGAATTCGTGAATATCAAGACGGTGTGGATCGGCCCCGCCCAAGCGTGAAGGAGACCATCATGACAGACCGCGCGGCCGTGATCCTGCGCCCCTCCGAGATTCCCGCGCGCGAGCGCGGCGGCGGGGCCAAGACCATTCCCCTCGTGACCCGGCGCACCGGCGCGCGGGACTTCATCAACGGCATCACCATCTTCGCGCCCAACGCCGCGATCCCGCTGCACAGCCACAATTGCGATGAGAGCGTGCTGATGCTGGAGGGCAACGCCATCGCCGAGATCGACGGCGTGCGTCACGACGTGACGGCGGGCGACGTCACCTTCATCCCCGCCAACATTCCCCACCGCTTCATCAACCGCTCGGACACCGAAGGCATGAAGATCCTGTGGACCTATGCCTCCATCGACGCGACGCGGACCTTGGTGGAGACGGGGGATACCCGCTCCATCGACGAGGAGCATCAGGCGCCCATCGCGAGATAGGGTTTGGCGATGGAGCGCGATCCGCCCCCTCGCTCACGCATCCTTCTAGGCCAGGGGCAGGCGGATGATCTGGAGCAAACCTCCTTCCGGCGCATTGGAGATGGCGAGCGAGCCCTGATGCCGCTCGATGATCTCCTTGGCGATGGCG
>JASBUY010000051.1 GCA_030147645.1 Aquabacter sp.
TGGCCCCCATCTGCGTTCCCGCGCCGCGTGGCGCGGGCTATCTGCGCCCTGCCATCATGGTTTCTCCATCATGGCCCCGCGCCTTCAAGGCCAGGATGTGACATGCCCCACCCCTTCGACCTCTCGGTCTATCTCGTCACCGATCCCCGCCTCACCGCCGACCGCGGCCTGGTGGAGACGGTGGAGCAGGCGGTGGCCGGTGGCGCCACGCTGGTGCAACTGCGCGATCCCGATGCCAAGGGCCGGGCGCTGGCCGAGCAGGCCCGCGCGCTCATGGATTTGCTGACGCCCAAGGGCATTCCGCTCATCATCAATGACCGGGTGGATGTCGCCGCCGCCGTGGGCGCCCAGGGCGTGCATCTGGGCCAGGATGATCTCGACCCCGCCGCCGCCCGCGCCCAGCTCGGCCCGCAGGCGATTATCGGCCTGTCCATCGGCACGCTGGAGGAACTGACCGCCTCCGATCTCGGCCCGGTGGACTATGTGGGCTGCGGGCCGATCAAGGCCACCGGCACCAAGGGCGATGCGGGCGCCGCCATCGGCGTGGAGGGCTTCGCCTTCCTGCGCAGCCACATCACCTTGCCCATGGTGGCCATCGGCGGGCTCAAGGCGGAAGATGCGCCCGCTCTCATCGCCGCCGGGGCCGATGGTCTTGCCATTGTGTCGGCGCTCTGCGCCGCGCCCGATGTGTTTACCGCCGCCTCTCACCTGCGGGCCGTCGTCACGGCCGCCCGGGATCAGGGCCGTTCCGTTTAAGTTTCTGCGCGTTCGCCTACTCGTACCGTCCCCAAAGGAGACCGACATCATGTCGACCCCCGCCCTGTCCCTTCCCGCCGGCGTTGCCGTCACCGGCCCGCTTGGCCCGCGTTATGACGAGGTGCTGACCTCCGACGCGCTCGCCTTCGTGGCCGAACTGCACCGCGCCTTCGATGCCACCCGCCTGGACCTGCTGGCCAAGCGCGCCGCCCGCCAGGCCCGCTTCGATGCCGGCGAACTGCCCGATTTCCTGCCCGAGACCAAGGCCATCCGCGAGGCGGACTGGACCATCGCGCCGCTGCCGGCGGATCTTCAGGATCGCCGCGTGGAAATCACCGGCCCGGTGGACCGCAAGATGATCGTCAACGCGCTGAATTCCGGCGCCAAGGTGTTCATGGCCGATTTTGAGGATGCCTCCTCGCCGCTGTGGTCGAACATGATCGACGGCCAGCTGAATTTGAAGGACCGCTGGGCCGGCAAGATCGACTTCCACGATCCGTCCAACGGCAAGGACTACAAGCTCGGCGCCACGCCCGCCGTGCTCATCATCCGCCCGCGCGGCTGGCACCTGCCGGAAGCCCATGTGACCGTGGACGGCGCCGTCGTCTCCGGCGCGCTGTTCGATCTCGGCCTCTATGCCTTCCACAATGCCAAGGCAGCGCAGGCGCAGGGCTCCGGCTGCTATTTCTACATTCCCAAGACCGAGAGCCATCTGGAAGCCCGGCTGTGGAATGAGGTCTTCACCCTCACGGAAACCCGCCTCGGCCTGCCGGCCAATTCCATCAAGGCCACGGTGCTGATCGAGACCTTGCCGGCGGTGTTCGAGATGGACGAGATCCTCTACGAACTGCGCGACCACATGGCCGGCCTCAATATCGGCCGCTGGGACTACATCTTCTCCTTCATTAAGCGCCTGGGCAAGAATGCCCGCTTCCTCACCCCCGACCGCGGCCGGATGGTGATGAGCGAGGCGTTCCTGAAGTCCTATGGCGCGCTGCTGGTGAAGACCTGCCACCGCCGCCAGGCCTTCGCCATGGGCGGCATGGCCGCGCAGATCCCGGTGAAGAACGACCCCGCAGCCAATGAGGCCGCCTTCGCCAAGGTGCGCGCCGACAAGGAGCGCGAGGCCGGCTCCGGTTGCGACGGCACCTGGGTCGCCCATCCCGATCTGGTGCCGGTGGCCATGGAGGTGTTCGACCGCCTGATGCCCACGCCCAACCAGCTGGGCACGCTGCGCGCCGACGTCTCCATCTCCCGCGACGACCTGCTGCTGATGCACGCGGGCGCGCGCACCGAAGCGGGCCTGCGCGAGAATATCCGCGTCGGCGTGCAATATATCGAGGCGTGGCTGCGTGGGCGCGGCGCGGTGCCGCTCTACAACCTCATGGAAGACGCGGCCACCGCCGAGATCAGCCGGGCGCAGATCTGGCAGTGGATCCACCTTGCGGCCAAGCTGGACGACGGGCGCACCGTCACCGGCGCGCTGTTCACCAGCCTCTTGGACGATGAGATGGCCAAGCTGCGGGAAGTTCTCACCCCGGCTGTCTATGACAAGGGCCGCTTCCCGGAAGCCATCAAGCTGTTCTCCGACATGACGCTCGCCGACAGCTTCGAGGAATTCCTCACCTTGCCGGCCTACGACCTGGTGGCCTGAGTCCGGTTTTCCCCGGACGGCTTCACCGCCGTCCGGGGAGAGTGTTACAAAAATTTCATGCGGCGCGCCCTTATCGCGCCGCGTGAGCATGCGCATATGCCGGCCGTACCCGGCGTCGCCTTCCCTAACGGAGGGTGCGCCCGACCCTGGACCGGAGACGCAAGATGACTCCCGAGGAACGTGCCCTCATCGACGGCTTGTTCGACCGCATGCGTGCCGTGGAAGGCCAGCCGCGCGACGCGGAGGCCGAGGCTCTGATCGCACGCCGGCTCGGCGATGCGCCGCACGCGGTCTATACCCTCGCCCAGACCGTGCTGGTACAGGAGCACGCGCTTCAGCAGGCGGCGGCCCGCATCCAGGAACTGGAAGAGCAGGCCAAGGCCGCAGCCGCCGCGCCGCAGAGCTCGGGCAGCTTCCTCGGCAATCTGCTCGGCGGCGGTCGCTCCACCTCCGTGCCCGCCGCCGGTGCCCGTCCGGCCGGCGCCCCCATGGGGCTGCCGCAGGGCTATAACCAGCAGGCCGCCGGTTACGGCCAGCCGCCGCAGGGCTATGGGCAGCAGCCCTCCGGCCCG
>JASBUY010000113.1 GCA_030147645.1 Aquabacter sp.
AGCTCACGGATGCGGGCATGGGCAGGCGGCGACGGCCCACTTCGCGCGCCACGGGAATGGTCAGGTCCGGCCGCAGGCAGAGTTCCTGGCCGCTTTCGTCCGTGGTGAGGAACATGCGCCGCCGGATCGACTCGCCCGACAGGTCGAGGAAGGCATCGGCCGGTTGCAGGATCGGTGGGTCCAGGCGAGTGAAGCCGGCGGAGGCGAAGCGCACCATCAGCGCTTCATCGAGAGCGCTGGTGTCGCGGAACGGAGGAGGGCTTTGCGCCTCGGTCGGCATCTGGGCTCTGGGTCTCAAGCGGTGGGGCGCGGGGCCGCGCGGGCGGGCGGTCCGCCCTTTTCGAGGCGGCTTCTAGCAAAGCTGAACGCTCACGACCACCCCGGCGGTGCGCCTCGGCCCTTAAGGCTGCCGCATGCCTCCGCTATAAGGGGCGCAACACTCCAGATTCGAAAGGTGCCCCATGGCCGAGATCATCAAGCCCGAAGGCACACCCGCGAAGCGCGAAGCCAAGGCGCCGGCGGTATCCGCTTTGTCGTTCGAGGCCGCGCTGACGGAACTGGAGGGCATCGTGCAGCGGCTGGAGGCCGGCAATGTGCCGCTGGAGGAGAGCATCGCCATCTATGAGCGCGGCGAAGCCTTGAAGAAGCGCTGTGAGGCCCTTTTGGGCGAGGCGGAGGCGCGGGTCGCCACCATCACCCGCGACGCGGACGGCCGCCCCACCGGCACCGCGCCGTTGGATCCCGCCAGCTGAGGCTGTCCCATATCGGGACAACGTCGCCGGTCATTGCGAACACCGCTGGAACAGACCGGGCGCGAATCGCGGATCCGCGCCGGTGCCGCTTTCGTTCCTCTTAGGCCGTCGGCTCATTACCGAGCAGCCAGACCTGAGACCTGCGAGCTTGAGGCTAGCGAGGAAGTTCTCCGCGAACTGGTCGTAGCGTGTGGCGATATCAAGACGCACGATCGTGGTTTGGTCCAACCCTCGAAGAAAGTGCGGAGCCTTGTTTGTGGGCGGCGTACATGACCCTGGAAACCATCGCGTCCTTGAGCAATGATGTCGCAATCAACTCCCGGCAATCGCTAGGTGACGAGCCCGGCCCGTGGCGGCGAACGCGAAGCTCCGCCGCCAGCTACACCACACAAGGGGACACGACCCCTGGATACCGACGGACGTCGATCGAACGAGAGTGAATATGCGGATGTCAAAGCCCATTGGGGCCCTAATTGCCGTCGCTGCTGGCGTCGTTGCGACGACGACCAGTTCTCCATCGCGCGCTGGTGACGAGGCCCTCCTTCGGGTGAGCTGCAGGGGCGGCGAAGTTACGGTCACGGCGGTCCAGCCGTGGGGGGTGAATGCCAATGCACCATGGAAATGGGATAAGGGGGCAAAGGTTTCCTTGGACACAGCCGCCAAGTTCAAGGGAGACAAGTGCGAAGGCACCATCAAGGCGTACGTGGTCAACGGCAATCAATCCAAGGGACCGATCGCCGTTCCGGTCAGGTGACGAACGCGTTGGGCGACGAGTTTGGTCGCTCGCGCACACCCAAGCCGCCTCCGTCGCCTTCGTCCGGTTAGAAATGCGCGCCTGTAACGACATTCAGAGCTGCCATATCCACAGCTCCAAGACCCCTGCGGCTCGTTTTTGCTCCGCCACCCTGCGTGCGCGGCTTGTTGGGAAGATGCGGCTCAATCCTCGTCCATTCGAAATCGCTGAGTTCGTAGCGTCCCATCGCCAAGCTCCTCTTTCAGAGCTGAATCACGAAATCGCTGACGCTGGCATCAGCCCGACGCCCTTATGAGTTTACGGCCTAGTAGAGGCCCGGGATGATGCGTTTGGTGCGGGCCACGTAGGCGTCGTACTCGGCGCCGAAGGTCTCCCGCATCATCGCTTCCTCGCGCCCGACGCGGAAGGCGAACAGAATGCCGAAGCCCACGAGCCCCGAGAGCCCCGCCACCAGGTTCGGCAGCAGCAGCGCCTGCGCCAATGCCCACAGGAAAAACGCCGAATACATGGGATGGCGCACCTGCCGGTAGACGCCGGAGGTGATCAACTGATGCGAATCCTTGATCTCCAGCGTCACCGACCAGTTGCGCCCGAGGTCGCGATGGGTGCGCCAGAACAGCCAGAGCGCCACAATGAACACCGCCGTGCCCGCCGCCAACTGCGAAGCTGAAAGCGCATAGGTGAAGCCGCGCGGCCAGCCGGTGATCGCGAACACCGCCGGGATGATGCCGAGCCCCAAGGTGGAGATGGTCAGCAGCGTATAGTCACGCAGCGTGCGGTGGCGGGCATCCGCGACCCGGGTGCGGCGCGCCTTCAGTTCGAACGGCAGGCGCAGCAGGTACCAGCCGATGACGCCGGCGGCCCAGACATAGGTTGCGACCAGAAGGGTGGAGACCGGATGGGACAGGAAGGGCAGGGAGATCATGCGCTCTTTTGCTGTGTTGCCGCTGCCGGCGCAAGCAGCCCGCCCTCCGGTGTGAACACCGCGAGCGGCCCCTCCGCTGTCCCCACCAGCATGTCGAACGGCACCGGGGCGCAGACGAAGGCATAGAAATCAAACGGCGCCCGCTGGTCATTGGCCAGGAAGAACTGGCAATGCAGCCGCATCACGTCGAAGCGGAAGCGGGCAAAAGTGGCGGGGGTCAGCATGGTCCTGATGGCCACGCGGCGGATCAGCGGCCGGCGGGTGGTATCGCCGTCGCCGGCCCGTTGCAGGGTGACGGGGTCCACCTTGTAGAAGGAGACAATGTCGTCGCGGGCCTGATATTCCGTCCAGCCAATGGCCGCTGCCTTCGATAGGGTGCGGGTGCATCCGCGCAGGCGGTCAGCGGCTGGATGCAGCGCGAACTTGGCGATGGTGGAGCCCAGCGTCAGGACGCGGACGGGCACCGTGGTGCCCAGTTGCGGGTCGTCGCGCAGGGCGCGGGCCACCAGGCTGACCACATGCATGGCCCCGAGGCTGTGCCCCGCCAGCACGATCTCATCCACGCCGCCCATGGAAACCGTCGCCCGCAAGCGATCGGCGAAGGCGGTGATACGCTCCTTCAGCTTCGGGTCGCGATCATGGGCGAAATCCACCGAAAATTCCGCCAGATCCAGCGACTGCCGTAGCCGCAGCCGCTGATTGAGCAGACGCACCAGGCTGAAACCCACGCCGAGGGCCAGCACGGTACCCGCCGCCACCGCCGCCCAGCGCCCGGTCTGCCCATTGGCGGCGAGGATGGTGCCGATCAGCGCGTCGCTGATGAGCGGCTGGAGCATGCGGGCCACGAGCCAGCCGAGGCCGGCGGCGGCGGCCCAGATGAGCGCCAGCGTCAGATAGGGCAGGCAAAAGAAGATGCCGTAGCGATGGCTGGTGCGGAAATAGCGAAAGATCGTGCCGGTGACGATCATGTCTCCCAGCGCCCGCACCGTGCCCTTGAGGTGCGACCAGCGGCTGCGGCTCATGTCCGCCCGCACGAGATCGTCCCAGGCCATCACCTCGAAGCGGGTCTCGGTGCTCCAGCCCGGCCCTTCGGCGCGGGCGGTCCAATAGCCGCCGGTGCGGTTGGTGCGCGCATCGTCCGAGGCTTTGGCCTTGACGTGCCAGACATCGCAGAAGCGCGCGAGCTCGCGCAGGAACACGCGATGGTGCGCCT
>JASBUY010000084.1 GCA_030147645.1 Aquabacter sp.
GCGCGCCCGCTCGGATCGGTCAAGGCGAGGGAAAGCCCTCAGAAAGCGCGCGCGCCCGCCACATAGACTTCACGGACAACCGGCGTTTCCTCCACCAAGCGGAAGCGCAACAGGTCCGCCCGCAGCCCCGGCGCGAGGCGGCCCCGGTCGCCGAGCCCCGCCATGTTCGCCGGCGCGGAGGTAACGAGGGCCAAGGCTTTTGGAAGGTCTAGCGTCCCCGCCCGCGCGAGCGCGGCCGCCGCCTGGAGCAGGCTTGCGGGCACATAATCGGAGGCGAGTGCATCAAGGAGCCCCTCCGCCGCAAGGTCCTTCATGGCGACGCCGCCGGAATGAGACCCGCCGCGCACCACATTCGGCCCGCCGCCTATGGTGGTGAGGCCCGCCGCGCGCGCGGCCCGGGCGGCCTCCAGGGTGGTCGGGAATTCGCTGATGGTGCAGCCCGCCGCGCGCGCATCCGCCACATGGTCCGGCGTCGTGTCGTCGTGGCTCGCGCGCACGATCTGCGTCTCGCGAAGCAAGGCGGCGAGGCGGGAGAAGTTGGACGCCACCGCCGCGCGGCCGCGCTCGGTGCGCTCCGCCAATTCCATTTCCACGTCGTCCGCGCTCTTGCCGATGCCAAGCAGGAAGGTGCGCAGATTCTCAAGGTTGCGCCATTGGCGCGTGCCCGGCGTGTGGTCCATGAGCGAAGCAAGCCCGACGCCGGGCCGGGCCAGTTCCGGCTCGACCAAGGAGAGCACGTCCGGGTCGGTCAATTCACAGCGCAGATGGATGCGGTGGTCGGCGCGAAACAGGCCGGCATTGTCCTCGACCGCGTCCAGCATGATGCCGAACAATTCCTTGCGCACCGATTTGGCCTGGTCGAAGCCGCCGGCGCAGATGGCATCGAAGACGGTGGTGACGCCCGCCGCCACGGTCTGCGCATCATGGGCGAGGGCCGCCGCACGGTGGTCCGGCCACACCACTTTCGGGCGCGGCACGAAATGGCCCTCCAGAGCATCGGTATGCAGATCGATGAGGCCGGGGGAGAGATAGTCGCCCGCACAGTCGATCGCACCCGCAAGGGCGGAGCGGCCGCTGTCAACCGCCGCGATGCGCCCGTCGCGGACCTGCACCGTTCCCGGCTCGATCCTGTCTTCGAGGATCAGCAGCGCGTTGGTGAGGACGAGTTCGGACACGGTATTTTCCTTCCAGGAAATGGCAGCCCGGCTGCGGCGGCAGTCTCATGCCTCCATGACGCGGGCATGACGACACGGTCCCCCGCCGACGTGGACTTGGTCAGGCGCAAAGGCTCGGCTCTCACCCGGCGTCCGGCTTCACCCTGTAAAGCTGAAACCGCTCGCCCTCCGACACGAGGGTCAGACGGTCGGGATCGGGATTGGCATCGCCGCGCTCGGAATACAGCACATACACATAGTCGAAATGTTGGGGCCAGAGGTCCCAGTAGCGCGGTCCGTCCGGCGTCGGACTGTCGGCGCTTACCTGCAACTGCTCCACTGTGGGCGGAAAGCCATCCTCGGTGTCCACAAAATCCCGGTAGGCCGCCCGCGCGCGCAGGATCTGCTTGCCGGGAACGGTGAAGGCGGTGGTCACCAGGGACGATTTTTCGATCATGGCCAGGCAGGCGGCATGGACAAGGCCGAGATCGGTGGGGGCTCCACCCCCGCGCGGATCGGCATAGGCGACAAGCACACGCGCCCCTCGATCAATCTTTCCGATCGAATCCATGAAACCGTGGGTCCAGGCGGTGAGCCGGCCCCACATGGTCTGAACTTCCGCGACCCGGATGGACAGGACGAGCACGAGGAAAATGGCAAAGCCGCGCCGCACCAGCCGGCTGCGCAGATCGACGCGCACGCAGGCGACCACCATGAAGGCGAGCGCCGCAGGAAGGCGCTGGTCCGCCATATAAGTGGCGAAGGCCGTGCGCGGCATGGCGAGATAGACCAGGCCGCCCACGATGAGGAGCGGAATGAGCATGGGCGCGGTGCGCATCAGGCGGTGGCGCAGCGCCCAAACACCGGCGATGGCGACGGCGCCCGTGAGCACGAAGGCGACAACGTCGTAATAGACATTGATGATGAATTCGACGCCCGTGACCTTGCCCTGGGGCGCCCAATAATTCTCGCCTGCAAGGCCCAGAGTCGGGCTGAAGCGGAACAGCACAAGCGCCGCAAGGAAGGGGAGTCCGGCCGCGCAAAAGGAGAGGATGCGCGGCCGCAGCGGCGTTCCCCGCCCGCTCCACAACCTTGAAATCTCGAATGCCAGCAGGCCGATGCCATAGACCCCGAGGGCCACCAGGTGGCAGAAAAACAGCGCGATCACGAAGACGAGGGCAACGCCATAGCGCCAGCGCCGCTCGCGCAGCACCACCCAGGCGGCCAGCGCCAGCAGGGCGAGCCCGATGCCGCAGATGTAATTCATCACCCCGATGAGGAAGATGCCGTTATAGAGCAGCGGGAAGACCAGGAGCGGCGTGGCCGACCACAGGCCGAACAGCGCCCGGTTCAGCGCGAGCGTGCCGAAGGCGATGAGCGCGAAGCAGCCGAGCGTATAGATCTCCCCCGCCGCATACACTCCCGTCAGCCGCGCAATGGGCGGTACGACGAGGTCCATCATCAGATTCGGGATGACCGCCCAATCAACCGTATAGAAGCGCGACAGGAAGGGATCGCGCGCGCCCTGGCCGATCACATGCATGCGCGCCAGATGGTTCGCATAGTCCGACAAGGGCGGAACCGGGTGGGTAAGGATCGGGATGGCCGCCAATGCGAACAGCAACAGGAACAGCAGCACAATCGTCTTCGGGCCGAGATCGGCCGGGCGACGCGGAAAGGCGGGCTTGAGACTCATCCAAACGGACCCGGGAGGGAAAGCCGGTCAGCGGCTGGAACTCCTCTAAACTTAATTGTGGTCGTTGCGAGGCCGGCCTGGGGGCAATCCACCAAGGCCATTCAGTTTTTCACGCCAATGGTCTAAAAGGCGCCGCCCCCGTAACGAAAGATCCGCCCATGAGCGCGCAAAACCCGCTGATCGACGCGCAAGGCCAGCTTCAGGCCGAGGTGCTCGCAAAGGCTCTTCCCCACATGCAGCGCTATGACGATTCCATTGTTGTGGTGAAATATGGCGGCCACGCCATGGGCAGCGAGGAAGTGGCCCGGCACTTCGCCGAGGACATCGTGCTTCTGGAGCAGTCGGGCGTGAACCCGGTCGTGGTGCATGGCGGCGGGCCACAGATCGGCGCGATGCTGGAGAAGCTCGGCATCAAGTCGCACTTCGCGGCGGGCCTGCGCATCACCGACAAGGCGACCATCGAAATCGTCGAAATGGTGCTGGCCGGCTCCATCAACAAACAGATCGTCGGCTTCATCAATGCCGCCGGCGGCAAGGCCATCGGCCTGTGCGGCAAGGACGGCAACATGGTGATCGCCAAGAAGGCGACCCGCACCATCACCGATCCGGAAAGCCAGATCGAGCAGGCGGTGGACCTCGGCTTCGTGGGTGAGCCCGACACGGTGGACACCACCGTGCTTGACCAGATCCTGCGCCGTGAACTGATCCCGGTCCTCGCTCCGGTCGCTGCGGCGGCGGATGGCGGCACCTATAATGTCAATGCCGACACCTTCGCCGGCGCCATTGCCGGTGCGCTCGGGGCGAAGCGCCTGCTCATGCTCACCGACGTTCCCGGCGTGCTGGACAAGAACATGCAGCTCATTCCCCAGCTCACCATCGCGGAAGCCCGCCGCCTGATCGCGGACGGCACCGTCTCGGGCGGCATGATTCCCAAGGTCGAAACCTGCATCTATGCACTGGAACAAGGGGTCGAGGGGGTTGTCATCCTCGACGGCAAGGTGCCCCATTCCGTGCTGCTGGAACTGCTGACCGACCACGGGGCCGGGACCCTGATCACGCGGTGATCCCGATGGCGTCCGAGCCGCGCGGCTTCGAGGAGGTCGAGACCTGGGTCTTCGACCTCGACAACACGCTCTATCCCGCCCAGCACGACCTCTGGACGCACTTGGACGCGCGCATGCGCGATTATGTGGCGCGCTTCCTCGGCATCACGCCCGAGGAAGCGTTCGTGGTGCAGAAGGATT
>JASBUY010000114.1 GCA_030147645.1 Aquabacter sp.
GCGCGCCACCGACAAATCACCGCCCATCGCCATCGTCCTGTTCGACGAGGCCTATTGGCGGTCCATCGTGAACTTCGATGCGCTGGTGGCGCAGGGCATGGTGAGCGAAGCGGAGGTGGCGCTGTTCCGGTTTGCCGACGACGCAGAAGCCACCTGGACGGCGCTGGAAGCGCAGGGGCTCCACTCCATCGCACGATGAAGCAGCGGAGCGAAAGATTGCGCGCGCCGTCCCCTCTGCTCTAGAGACGCGGGCGCGATCCCCGCGATCCGCACGTCTGTGACCTTCAAGAAGAAGAATGCCGCGCCATGTCCCAAGAGTCCCAGCCCGCCGCCTCCCCCGTCGCTCTGATCACTGGCGCCGCGCGCGGCATCGGACTGGCGGTCGCCCGCCGCTTCCTCGCCGACGGCTGGCGCGTGGCCGCGCTGGATATTCTGGGCGAGCAGATGAAGGCGGTTGCCGCGGAACTTGGCAGCGCGGAGACGGTCCTACCGCTCGCCTGCGATGTCTCGGACGCCCCCGCCGTGGCGGGCGCCATGACCGAGATCCGCACGCGGTTCGGCCGCCTGGACGCGCTCGTCAACAATGCCGGCGTCGCGGTGTTCAAGCCGATCCTCGAAACCGAAGACGAAGATTGGAAGCGCGTCCTCGATGTCAATCTGACCGGGCCGTTCCTGTGCACCAAGGCGGCGGTGCCGCTGATGCGCGAGCAGGGCGGCGGCGCCATCGTGAACATCACCTCAATTTCGGGCCTGCGCGCCTCGACGCTGCGCTCGGCCTATGGCACCAGCAAAGCGGGGCTGGCCCATCTCACCCGCCAATTGTCCGTGGAGCTTGCGGGCCTCGGCATTCGCGTGAATGCGGTGGCGCCGGGACCGGTGGAAACCGCCATGGCCAAGGCGGTGCATTCGCCGGAAATCCGCGCGGATTATCACGACGCCATCCCGCTCGCCCGCTACGGGCTTGAGGAGGAACTGGCCGAGGCCATCTTCTTCCTGTGCAGCCCGAAGGCCAGCTACATCACGGGGCAGGAACTGGCGGTGGATGGCGGCTTTGATGCCGCCGGCATCGGCCTTCCCACCCTGCGGCGCTCCTCTCCGGGAGCGTGAGCGCCGGCGGCCAGGGCCCTCAACGCGCCAAGCGTCGACGGATGATGCGCGCCATGAGGCTTGGCACCCGCACCAGCGGATACAGGAACGCCCATTGCGGCGATAATCTCAGGACGCGGACGTCCACCTCGGACGTGAAGGTGAACCGCGCCTCTTCACGCAGATGGGCGAAGTCCTCGATCATCAAGAGGCGCGCCACACGCTCGCGCACGACCTTCAGCTCACCGTTCCATTGTGCATCGCTCTCTTGATGCAGGGCTGCGCGCGCCATCTTGAACTGGGTGCGGGTGGCCAAGGATGCGCGGCCCTCCTGGAGGATGCCAGGGGGGACCTCAAGTCCCAGAATGTCGTGGCAGAGGCCGAGAGCGACCGCTGACGCACGGCCGCCCCCCCGCCGCGCCGCATCCTCGTGCAAGAGTGGGATGTCGGCTTGTGTCGAGATGAGAAAGGCCGCGAGGTCCGCGAGCCATTTCAGGCGCCGCCACGCATGGCTGCCACCATGGACGCAGAGATGGGCATAGAGGGCATCGCTCGCCAGCGTTCGGACGCGTCCCTCACCAATGGCAACCTCTTGGAGGGAGGTGGTTTCGCCCAAGACCGCCAGAACGGCTGGATTATGCGACAGCCGGAAATGCAGCTCGACCAGATGGCCGGCGGGATGAAGTAGAGCCCTGTGCTTGGCAAAGCGTTGGGCGAGTTCCCATTCCTGATCGGTCAGAGGCGCTTCCTCGGGCGCAAGGCGATAGGCGGCGTCCGTCAGGATCGCCTCGGCCCGACGCAGGTCCGGCAATGGCACGACCAGATCGATGTCCCTCGACTCCTTCACGCCCGCCTGCCCATAGGCGAGCTGGGAAAGGGCGACGCCTTTGACAACAAAGGCTTGAATGCCGGCGTCATCGAACCGGCCCTGCAAGCGAACGGTTTCCGCGCGCATGGCGAGGTCTGCCCGCGCGACACGCACCGCTTCGGCGCTCAAGCGCGCCTGGACCGCAGAGGGGGCGATCCGCAGGGGGAGAAGGCCATGAGCAGCAAGTCCCGCCACCCGGTGGCGCTCCACGAGGCGCTCGAACCGAGGCCAGTCGATGGGTGCTTGCGCCGCCTGTGCGATCGCCCGCGACCGCGCCGGACCGGCCGGCCAGCGACAGCACGCTGCGAGAAGCGCAAATTCTCGGTCACCCGACCTCATGCGCCCACCGCCCGGACGTTGCGCTCGGCCCTCTGGTCCGTCCGGCTCGGTTCGAGACGAATGACGCGGTCGCACAGACCCAGAGTTTCCGTGCGATGGGCGACGATGAGGATGGCAGGCCGGGGCGTGAGTGCCCGCAGGGACGCAATCACGTCCCGCTCGCCGACCGGATCGATGGCGCTCGTCGCCTCGTCCAGCAGAAGGAGCTTGGGACGGCGCAGCAAAGCCCGTGCGAGCGCAAGGCGCTGGCGTTCGCCCCCTGACAGGAGGATGCCGCGCTCGCCGACCAGGGTGTCCATGCCCTGCGGCAGGCGTGCCACCAGATCCAGCGCTCCGACGTGCGCGAGAGCCGCCTGCATCTGCGCGCTGCTGGCATGGGGGTCCATCCAGGCAAGGTTGGCGCGGACGGTATCGTTGAACATGACCGGGTCCTGCGCCACATAGGCAATGGCGTCGCGCCAGGCCTGCACGCGGGACGGGTCCAGGATAGAGCCACCGACCCGCACAGCACCCGCCTGCGGCACGATGAGACCGCAAATCAGGTCCAGGCTCGTGGTCTTCCCCGCCCCCGACGGGCCGCTCAGACCCACCACCTCCCCGGGCGCGATGGCCAGGCTGAGGTCCTTGACGCCACCTCCGCCCGGATGGAGATAGGTGACCCCCTCCAGGGTGATGCCGCCCTGAGGCGCGGCCGTGACTGAGGCAGGCGGCGCCGCAAAAGCATCGTGCGCAAGCTCACGACCAAGGGCGGTGAGTTCCTCCCACGCCGGCAGGCTATAGGCAATCTGCTGGAGCCCGATTTGGAGCTGGGCGGCGGGTCCGCTGATGCGGCTGAGGACCAGGAGAAGCGTGAGAAGCACAGGCGCCGGCAGGGCCAGCCAAGCAAATCCCACAAACACCACGCCGACCGCGACCACGGTGCCAAGCAGGCTCCACAGCCCGCGCGTGAGGGATTGCTGGCGCATAAAGGCCATCTGCTCGGCGCGCGCGCTGTCGAGCGCCCGCAGAAAGGCGCCGACAAACCGGCCCTCCAGGTTTTGGCTTTTGGCGATTTTCATGCCCGACAGGAAGCGGCCGACCTCGTCGAGGATGGCATGGTTTGATTGGGTCACCGCGCGCCCCGCGCGGTGGGCGTGCCGGGTGAGACGCACCATGGCCAAAGCGCCGACCGCCATCAGAACGAGCGCCCAGGCGGCCAGCAGGGGAGCGAGCAAGAGCGCGAGGCTCAGTTGCACCACGATCATCACGCAGGCTGTCGCCGATTGGAGCAAGAAATGCGCGCCCGCCCCGCAGCGGTGAATGTCGGCGCTCAGCAAATGATTCACGCGGGCGTGGCCGAGGCGCGAGACCTGCTCCCAGGATGCGTTTGCAAGACCGACGGCCAGCGCGCGGCGCTTAGATTCCACGAACCCGATTTGAAGCGCCGCAAGCCGCGCGTCGCGCAGCCAGAACACCGCAACACGCGCGCCCATCAGTGCGCAGAAGGCGGTCAACAAGAATGCCAGGCGCCAAGACGCGGGAAGGGATGCCGGGAGGAGACGCGCGAAGTCGGATAACGGGCCGGTCGCGGGCGCGGCGTCTGCGAAAAGCGTCGCGAGCAGGGGAACAAGCAGCGCCAGACCAACGCCGTCCAACAGCGCTCCCACACCGACCAAGGCGGCCGCTACGACGCCGTGGGTCCCGCTATGACGCGCGACGTCTCCGCAGAAGGCGGCGCAGCGCCGCAAGAGGTCCAGCATGCTTCTTCCCCCAAGCGGAAGAATGCAACCTTGCCGCGCAGTGCGCCAGAGATTTCAATGCGGAGGAAGATGCGCCTTCAGTTCCGCGAGCCAAGGGCCGGCATTCCCGTCCGATGGCGCACGCCAATCTCCGCGCGGAGAGAGCGAGCCACCCGATGTGATCTTCGGGCCGTTGGGCAATGTCGAGCGCTTGAACTGGTTGGCGAAGAATCGGCGCAGAAACACGTCCAGCCAATGCCCGATCTCTGCGAGGTCATAGGCGCGCTTGTCGCTCTCTGGAAGATCCACGGGCCAGCGCCCCCGCCCCGCATCGCTCCAGGCATGATGGGCGAGGAAGGCGATCTTTGAGGGGCGGTACCCATAGCGGGTCAAATAGAAGAGATTGAAGTCCTGCAGCGCATAGGGGCCCACGATGGCCTGTGTCGATTGAATGGGCTTGCCCTCGTCCGCCGGCACGAGCTCGGGCGAGATTTCGGTGGCGAGGATGGCCAGCAGCACGCGCCCCGTCTCCTCCGAGACGTCGCCTGAAGCGGCGACGAAGCGGATGAGATGCTGGATCAGGGTCTTCGGCACCGAGGCGTTGACATTGTAATGGCTCATATGATCGCCGACGCCGAAGGTACACCAGCCAAGGCCGAGTTCGGACAGATCGCCCGTTCCCACCACCAGCCCGCGCTTTTGATTGGCGAGGCGGAACAGATAATCGGTGCGTAGGCCCGCCTGGACGTTCTCGAACGTCACGTCATAGATCGGTTCCCCCTTCGCGAAGGGATGATGCAGGTCCGCGAGCATCTGCCGCGCGGCGGGGCGGATATCGATCTCTTCCGCGGACACGCCGAGCGCGCGCATGAGCGCCCAGGCATTGGATTTTGTCTCGTCGGAGGTCGCAAATCCCGGCAGCGTATAGGCCAGCACTTGCTTGCGATCGCGGCCGAGCGAATCCATGGCGCGCACCGCGACGATCAGGGCCTGCGTAGAATCGAGGCCGCCTGACACGCCAATCACCACGGTCTCGGCACCCGAGGAGGCGATGCGCTTCGCGAGCCCCTGGACCTGGATGTTATAGGCCTCGTAGCAGTCTTCCCGCAGCCGTGCCGGATTGGAGGGCACGAAGGGGAAGCGCTCCACCGCGCGTTCCAGTGGAATGGAGCGGCGCGGGCCTTCGAGCGGGAACACGACCTCACGGAAGGCAGGCCCGCGATCTCCTTCCTCGCGGGCGCAGAGGCCGAAGCTGTTCATCCGCATGCGCTCCTGGCGGATGCGGCCGAGGTCCACGTCCGCCTGAGCCATCACGGCCCCGGCCGGG
>JASBUY010000127.1 GCA_030147645.1 Aquabacter sp.
CGGGCGCGAACTGCTCAATGTGACGGTTTTCGAGTTCGACAAGGCGGACCGGCTGGAAGAGCGGGTCGAGGCCAAGTCGGCAATCCTGGAATATGGTTACTGGGTCCTGACGGATGCGCGGGTCATCATTCCCGGTTTCGATCAGCAGCAATTCGCCTCCTTTTTGATCGCGACGAATCTCGATCCGGCGCAGATCCAGGAGAGCCTCCTGTCCGCCGAAACCGTGTCCTTTTGGCAACTTCCCGAGGCCATCAAGAATGCGGAGCAGGCCGGCTTTGGTGCGGCGCGATACCGCCTCCAGCTCCAGAGTCTCTTGGCCCGCCCGTTCTTGCTGGTGGCGATGGTGCTGATCGCGGCTGCCGTGGGGCTGCGCATCTTCCGCTTCGGCGGGGTGGGCCAGACGATTCTCGGTGGCGTGTTGGCCGGGTTTCTGCTTTACCTTGGAACCAAGCTCGCGGAGGATCTTGGCGAGGCGGGAGTGGTCCATCCCATTGCCGCAGCATGGTTTCCAGCGGTGGCGGGAATAGTCCTGGGAGTTCTTGTTCTGTTGCACCGGGAGGACGGATGACCGTCGGGTTCACTCCCGCGGAAGGGTGGGCGGCTCAGGCTCGGCGGCGCAAGATGCGCCGTGGCGGGATCGGGCTGGCCTTTGCTCTCGCAATTGCCCTGGTGCTCGGCGCCGGGACGGAGGGCGCGCGCGCGCAGTCGCCGGTGGGCGGCATGGCGAACACCTTTGCCGCATCGCAACCGAAGGGCGACCAGAAGATGCTCGTCACGGCGGACGAGCTGATCTACGACTATGAGAAGAACACCGTCGGCGCCTCGGGCAATGTGCAGCTCTATTATGACGGGGCGAGCCTGGAGGCCCAGAAGGTCACGTTCGACCGCAACCGCAATGTGGTGATCGCCGAAGGCAATGTGCGCCTGAAGCAGAAGGACGGAAACGTCACCCGCGCGGACCGCCTGGAGCTGAGCGAGGACTTCAAGAACGGCTTCATCGAATCGCTGCGCGTGGACACGGTCGACAGGACCCATTTCGCCGCCAGCCGCGCCGACCGCACCGAAGGCAATGTCACGGTCTTCCAGAATGGCGTCTACACCGCCTGCGAACCGTGCAAGAACGCGCCGGAGCGGCCCCCGCTCTGGCAGGTGAAGGCGTCGCGCATCATCCACAATCAAGACGAGCAGATGATCTACTACAAGGATGCAACCTTGGAGTTTTTCGGTCTGCCCATGGCCTATTTCCCGTATTTCTCCAGCCCCGACCCGACGGTGAAGCGCAAGACCGGCTTCCTGAGCCCGATTTTCGTCAACGGAACGAATATCGGCGTGGGCGTGGGCATCCCGTTCTTCTGGAACATCGCGCCTGACCGCGACATGACCCTGACGCCTGTTTATTACAGCGAGCAGGGTCTGCTGATGCAGGGCGAATGGCGTCAGCAGCTCATCAACGGCTCCTACGACATCCGCGCCGCCGGCATCATGCAGCAGGACAAGGACGCCTTTGCGGGGCTCCCCGGCTATCGCGACAATCGCGGGATTATCCAGAGCCGCGGCGAGTTCGCCTTGTCGGACCAATGGAAATGGGGCTGGGACGGCACGCTCGCGTCCGACCGCACCTTCCTCAACGATTATAATCTCGGGGGCTATGTCGACGCACTCGGCCTCGTCACCACCCAGCCGACCGAGATCATTTCCCAGCTTTACGTTACAGGGCAGGGCGACCGCTCCTTTTTCGATGCGCGCGGCCTCTATTTCCTCGGCCTCTCCGTGACCGACAACCAGGACGTGATCCCGGTGGTCGGCACCTTCAACTACAACTACGTCTTCGGAAATCCCGTCCTTGGCGGCGAAGCGGGCGTGCGTGTGAATTTCAATTCCGTGTCGCGCAACCAAGCCGACTTCGTCGGCATGTCGGCGGCCAACTCCTTCCCCTCGGGCGGGGTCGCCATTCCGCCGGGCACCTGCGCGCTCACCAATCCCAATCCGACCCAATGTCTGCTGCGCGGCGCGCCAGGCGAATATCAGCGCCTCAGCGCGGAACTCTATTGGAAGCGCTCCATCACCGACCAAGCGGGCCAGATCTGGACTCCCTTCGCCAGCGCTCGGGTGGATGTCGGCCATGCCAATATCAACACGCTGCCCGCGAGCTACACCAGCGGCATCACGCTGCCGGGGCAGAACCCGCTGCAGTCCGGCGACGAAAGCCTGATCCGTGCCATGCCGGCGGTCGGCCTTGATTATCGCTACCCATTCATCTCGGTGCAGAATTGGGGCACCCAGACCATCGAGCCGCGCGCCCAGCTCGTCATCCGCCCGAGCGAGACCGGCATCGGCAAGCTGCCAAACGAAGATGCGCAAAGCCTCGTCTTCGACGACGCGAACCTCTTCGAGATCAACAAATATTCAGGCTGGGACCGGGTCGAGGGCGGCGGACGGCTCAATGTGGGCGTCACCTATACGGCCGCGCTCAACAATGCCGGCTTGATCACGGCGGTGGTCGGTCAGTCCTACCATCTGTTCGGCATCAATTCGTTCGCGGAAGGCGACATGGCCAATACCGGCCTGCAGTCCGGCCTCGACACGAATGTATCGGACGTGGTCGCCCGCTTCTCCTATTCGCCCACGTCGAACCTGGAATTCATTTCCCGCTTCCGCTTCGACGAAAGCAATTTCTCGCTCCAGCGGTTCGAGCTGGAGGGGCGCACCTCCTTCGGCCCGGTCGGCATTTCTGCGGTTTACGGTCTGTATGCGCCTCAGCCGCTGTTGGGCTATTATGAGGAACGCGAAGGCGTCTATACGACCGCCTCCTATCGCCTTACCAATGAATGGACCGTGGCTGGCGGCATCCGCTACAACATCGCCCAGGCCGGCATCGACATGACCTCCGTGGGCGTGACCTATGCGGACGACTGCTTCACCCTCGCGGTGAGCTACGTCTCCAATTACAACCTCAGCACTTACGACACCGATCCGAGCCAGGCGATCATGGTGACGATCGGACTGCGCACGCTGGGCCAGTCGAAATTCTCCACTTCGCTCGCCAATAACACCAACTGACCCGCCCCCTGAGGGGCCGGCGCGCCACTGGCCGATATTACCTCTCAGGGGCGCTCTTCACCGACATGTTCGCGCAAAACCGGCCCGGACTGCGCCGTTTTGAACGCCTTGGCCGTATTGCGGCCATAGGGGCTCGCAAGATACGGTGCGCCGGCTCCGGGGGCGTCCCCGACCCGAGCCCCATCGCCGCGACACCGCTCCTGACCGGATGATGCCATGCTGACGAGTGCCCGCCGTCTTCTGCCGATCCTCGGCCTTGCCCTCGCCCTCTTCGGAGGGGGCGTCGCGCCTGCCGCGGCCCAGCAGTTGCTGGTGCTTGTGAACGGCCAGCCCATCACCAGTTTCGACGTGGCGCAGCGCCAGAAGCTGCATCAGATCATCGGCGACAAGCCGCCGGGTGCGAAAGAGACGCTGGAGGAGCTGATCGATCAGCATCTCAAGGTGTCTGCCGCCTCCCGCATCGGCATTTCCATCGACGATGAGGAGTTGGACAAGCTGTTCTCCAATGTGGCCGAGCGCAGCGGCCGCACCCCCGCCCAGCTTGAGGCCATCCTGAACCAGCAGGGCGTCACGGCTCAGACCTTCAAGAACAAGCTGCGCGCCGACAATGTCTGGCAGCAATATGTGCGCGCGCGTTCGCCCGCCATCAATATCCGCGACACCGATGTGCTCGCCGCCTTGAATGCAAAGGGCGGCACCGATCAGTTGGTCGCCACGGAATATACGCTTTATCCCATCATTTTCGTGGTGCCGCGCGGCTCAAACGCCTATCAGGCCCGTCTCTCGGAAGCCAATGCTTTCCGTTCCAAGTTTACCAACTGCGAAAGTGGGTTGCAGTCGGCGAAGGGGATGCGCGAGGTGGTGGTCCGCTCCCCCGTGCGCCGCATGTCGTCCGAGATGCCGGCGGCGTTGCGCCAGTTGCTCGACAAGACCGAGGTGGGACGCCTGACGCCGCCCGAGGTGACGCAGTCGGGCGTCGAGATTTTCGCGGTGTGCGACAAGGTTCAGGTCAAGGGCGAAAGCGCTCAGAAGCGCGATATCAAGGACCAGCTGGCCACCACCCAGTTCCAGGCGGAATCCAAGAAGCTGCTGGCCGACCTGCGCAAATCCGCCCTCATCGTCTATCGCTGATGGATTCTCTGGCATCGAGCAGGGCGGGGCGTGGGGCGCCGCTCGCCTTGTCGCTCGGAGAGCCGGCCGGCGTCGGGCCGGATCTCGTGCTGATGGCCT
>JASBUY010000131.1 GCA_030147645.1 Aquabacter sp.
GCGCGCATGGAGAGCGCGGCGCCGCCGCGCCCGTCGCCGTCGGCGCGGGTGAGGATGATGCCGGTGAGGCCGACGCGCCCGTCGAAGGCTTTCGCGGTGTTCACCGCGTCCTGGCCGGTGAGGCTGTCGGCCACCAGCAGCACTTCGTGCGGCTGTGTCGCGGCTTTGACTTCGGCCACTTCGGCCATCAGGGCTTCATCGAGCGTGACGCGGCCGGCCGTGTCCAGCAGCACCACGTCATAATTGCCGAAGCGCGCGGCTTCCATGGCGCGGCGGGCGATCTGCACTGCACTTTGGCCGGGCACGATGGGGAGCGTCGAGACGCCCACTTGTCCGCCCAACGTCGCCAACTGCTCCATGGCCGCCGGGCGGCGGGTATCAAGCGAGGCCATCAGCACGCGCCGCTTGCCCTTGTCGGTGAGGCGCTTCGCGATCTTGGCGGTGGACGTGGTCTTGCCCGACCCCTGCAGGCCGACCATCAAGATCGGCACGGGCGCGGGCGCATTGAGATCGATGGGATCCGCGTCCGAGCCGAGCATGGCGACCAGCTCGTCATGGACGATCTTCACCACCATCTGGCCGGGGGTGACGGATTTCACCACCTCGACGCCTACCGCCCGGGCGCGCACCTTCTCGATGAACTCGCGCACCACATCGAGCGCGACGTCCGCCTCAATCAGCGCGCGCCGCACTTCACGCATGGCTTCCCCGACATCGGCCTCGCTGAGCGCGCCGCGCCGCTTGAGCTTATCGAGTATGCCGCCAAGGCGGTCGGAAAGGCTGTCGAACATGGGTCCGTCCGGTAGTCTCCGGCCTATGCCGAAGGGGTTTCGCGAGGATGCGCCCAACGCCGAACGCGCCCGAGGGCGCATCGCGCTGTCGGGCGGTGGCCTCCGGGCTCGGGGCCCGGGCGGCTGGATCGGCGTGGCCGTCCTCTTGAAGCGCGAGCTATTAGCACCGCAAAGCCGGCGAGACAATGGCGCGCCGGCTTTGCGGTCAGGTCACAACGCGACGCTGGTGGTTCCCTTCATGAGAATCGGTCCCGTCGGCCGGCCGATGGGAGAGCCGCCACGCGGCTCCAAGGTGATCTCGAACAACTGGTTCGGCCCGGTGCGCGGTAGGGATTTGAGGTCCAGCGGGATCCGCCGCGCTTCACTGGTGAGGCCGATGGACACTGGGCCGCGCGCGGCATCCTGCAATGTCCAGACCTCCAGCACCCGCCCGTCCGGCACGGAGATGGAACGCAGCGGCACGAGATCCGCCGTGCCGTCGGCATAGGCATTGACCACGGCCGCCGGCTCGCCCTGCGGGCCGAGCAGCACCGCCACCAATTGCGGCTGGGGGCCGAGCCGGGGGGGAACGAGGGCGAGGGTGAGCGCCAGAAGGAGGCTGGCCGCCGCCCCGGCGCAGGCCGACAGGCGCCAGAATCCAAGGCTATCCCACAGCCGCGCGGCAAGGACGGTCCATCCCCGCGGCGCGCCGCCCGGGGGTGCGCCGTTCGCTCGCGCGCCCATGGCGCGGTCGTCCGAGACGCGCGCTGTGTCCTTCACCGGCGCGGCGGCGGCCGTTTCGCTATCGAGGGTGTGCTCAATGCGCGCCAGCAAAGCGGCATGGGCGGCGCCTTCGGGGGCCGTGATGTCCAACTCGCTGAAGCGCGCGCGCCATTGCTCCACCCGCGCGGCGAAGTCTTTGTCCTGCCGCACGCGCTCGGCGGCGCGCGCCTCATCGGGCGCGTCCAAGAGGCCAAGCACGAATTCCGCCGCTAGAATGTCAGCTTCATCGCCGGAGACCGGGGCTCCGTCATTGTGTGGGCTCATGCCAGGCACTCCCGGAGCGAGAGGAGGGAGCGCCGCACCCAGGACTTCATGGTGCCGAGCGGAACGCCAAACCGGCCTGCCAATTCGCCATGGGTCAGCCCATTCACATAAGCGAGCAGCAAAGCGGCGCGGCGCGGTGCCTCCAGGCGTTCCAGGCAGGCCCGCAGCCGGCCGGATTCCGACAGGCGTAGCATGGCGGCCTCCGGGCTCTCGTCGGGCGCCTCAAGGCCAAACGGCTCCAAATCGTCCACGAGGTCCGTGCGAGTCTCGCCGCGCAGGATATTGAGCGCGCGATGGCGCACGATGGCATAGATCCAGGTGCGTGCCGCGCCGCGCGCGGGATCGAAGGAGGCGGCTTGCCGCCAGATCTGGACGAAGCTGTCATGGACGGCCTCTTCCGCCAGTGCATCGCGCTTCAGAATGCGGCGCGCGACACCGATCATGCGGCGTGCTTCGCTTGCATAAAGCGCGTGCAGGGCCGCGCGGTCTCCGCTGGCGCAGGCGCGCAGCGCCGCGTCGCAATCGAATTCGGTCTCTGTCCGCGCCGCGGCCGTCATCGCGCTCCTCCTGTTGGGGAAGGTACATGCCGGACCGCCGCTTGGATGCAGCGGCGACGCACGGCGCGGAAATTTTTTTCCGCCTCCCTGCATCCGCCGCCCGACCTGCCGTGTAGCCCAGATACCGGCGGCGATGCCGGTCGAAATCTGGGAGACACCCAATGCTGAAGCGTAACCTTCTCGCCTCGCTGCTCGCCACCACCGGCATGGTCCTCGCCTCGGGCGCGGGCGCGCAGACCCTCGCGGCCCTGACGGGCGACAATACGATCGTAATCGTGGACGCAGCGGCCAAGTCCGCCGGCAAGAGCTGGCAGGTCACCGGCGTTTCCGGAAAGGTGCTGGGCATCGATGTGCGGCCCGCCGACGGGATGCTCTATGGCGTGATCGATGACGGCTCCATCGTGACCATCGACACCGCGACCGGGAAAGCCACTGTGAAGGCGAAGCTGGAGAGCACCCTTCCGTCCCGTGTCACCGCGACCGTGGACTTCAATCCCGTCGCCGATCGCCTGCGCCTGATCGGCTCCGACGGCACCAATCTGCGGGTCAATGTGGATGATGGAAAGGTCATCCGCGACGGAAACCTTGCCTTCGCGGGGAGCGATTCCATGAAGGAGATGAAGCCGAATGTCGTGGCCGGCGCCTATACCAATTCCGTGAAGGGCGCCAAGGAGACCGCGCTGTTCGACATCGATGCCTCCGGCACTCTCGTCAAGCAGGCGCCGCCCAATGACGGAATCCTCAACACGGTCGGCAAACTCGGCGTGCCCCAGAAAATGCTGGCGTTCGATATCCTCTCTGACGGCGCGGGCGCCAATACGGCCTGGCTGGTTGCCGGCGAAACGCTCTACTCGGTGGACCTCGCCTCCGGCGCGGCGAGCGCCCAGGGCAAGATTACCGGCCTCTCCGGCCAGGTCCGCGACATCGCGATCCTGCCCGCCAAGGCCATGTGAGGCCCGCCGCCGCTCAAGGCGCGGGATCGAACGGCCCGAACACCATGTCAGGGGCGCTGGTATTGTGGCGGGACGGCGTGAGCCGCCCCGCCCAAACCTCGAGCGCCGTCCCGCCCTCAAACTCCATGAGCGGGGTTTCCCGCCAGCCCGCCGCTCCGGGCGGCTTCCAGGCCACGGCCGCAGCGTCGTTGTTGAAGGCGGTCACATACATGGAGCGCAGGGCTGCGAAGGGCGTTCCGGAAATGGCTTGAGAAAGGGTGATGTCCAGGTCTTGGCGATCGCGGTCAAGCGTCGCAACGCGCATGCGCGCCGATCCTCCGGCCGCGAAGCCAAGCGTAAAAGTCGCCTGCGCCGGATCGAACGACACCTCCTTCAGGCGCACGATGGGCCGTCCGTCCACCTCGACGGGACCGACCAGGAAGGACGAGCCATAGGCCGCTTCCGGCATATGGGCCGGGGGGAGGGGGCGCGCGCGCCAATAGCCGTCTGGCGGATAGAAGACGAGGGATTCATAGCGCCCGCGCGGCGTGGTGGTGAAGAGTTGCACCATGTGCAGCCCTTCGAAGCTGCGTCCCGCAACCCGCACGGGCACCACAGGTGCCCGCCAGAACGAAGCGAAGGTGAAGCCCACGAGCCGGTATTTCTGATCGGAATAGAGGATGCGCGTACGGGGCTTTGCCGGCACTGCCGGATCGCCCGTCATGTCGCATTGCGTCCAGTCCGGCGCGGTTCTGTCCGCATTCAGGGTGCCGATATAAGCGGGATGCCGCGCCTCGATGCGGAACCGCCGCACATCGGAGGAGAGGAAGGACAGCGCCACATTGTCCTTCTCCGCACACAGAACCGGGACGCTCTCATTGCGCACCTCCACGGCCAGCGGCGCCGCTGCGGAGGGCACGGTCAATGCGAAAAGTGCTGCGAGGGCAAGGGGGAGGCGCATGGCGGGGCAATCCTCAATACAAAAAAGGCCGGCCGGGACGAACCCGGCCGGCCTGCTTACGGCAGAGAGCACAGATCAGATGCCACCGAGGCAGACATATTTGACGACCAGATAATCGTCGCAGCCATATTTGGAGCCTTCCTTGCCGAAGCCGCTCTCCTTGACGCCGCCAAAGGGCGCGACTTCGGTGGTGATGACACCGGCATTGACGCCGACCTGGCCATATTCGAGCCCTTCCGCCACCCGGAAGGCGCGGCCGAGATCCTTGGTGAAGAAATAGCAGGCGAGGCCGTATTCCGTGGCGTTGGCGAGGCGGACGGCTTCTTCCTCGGTCTCGAACTTGAAGACCGGCGCCATGGGGCCGAAGATTTCCTCGCGGGCGAATTCCATGTCGGGGGTCGCACCCGCGATCACGGTGGGCTCGAAGAAGGTGCCGCCGAGCGCGTGGCGATGACCGCCGGTGACCACCTTCCCGCCTTTGTCGAGCGCGTCCTTCAGCAGACGCTCCACTTTGGCGATCGCCTTTTCCTCGATCAGCGGACCCTGAACCACGCCCTCTTCCAGGCCGTTACCCACCTTGAGCGCCTTGGAGGCAGCGGCGAACTTCTCCACGAAGGCATCATAGATGCCCGCCTGCACATAGAAGCGGTTCGCGCATACGCAGGTCTGGCCGGCATTGCGGTATTTGGAAGCGATGGCGCCCTCCACCGCCTTGTCGAGATCGGCATCGTCGAAGACCAGGAACGGCGCGTTGCCGCCGAGTTCGAACGACACCTTCTTCACGGTGTCCGCGCACTGCTTCATCAGCAGCTTGCCGACGGCCGTGGAGCCGGTGAAGGTGAGCTTCTTCACGAGCGGATTGGAGGTCATCTCGGCGCCTATGGATTTGGCATCGCCGGTGATGATGTTGATCACGCCTGCCGGGATGCCCGCCATCTCGGCGAGAACGCCCCAGGCAAGACCCGAATAAGGGGTCAACTCGGAGGGTTTGCAGACGACGGTGCAGCCCGCCGCCAGCGCCGCGCCGATCTTGCGCGACAGCATGGAGGAGGGGAAATTCCACGGCGTAATCGCCGCGACCACGCCCACCGGCTCCTTGGTGACGAGGATGCGCCGGTCCGGCCAGGGGGACGGAATGGTGTCGCCGTAAAGCCGCCGGGCTTCCTCCGCGAACCAGCGCACATAGCCGGCGGAGCCGCCGATCTCGCCCTTCGCCTCGGCGAG
>JASBUY010000133.1 GCA_030147645.1 Aquabacter sp.
CCCCCTGCCATTGCCTGTTTCAGTTCCATGTGGCGGAGGGGCGGCTCTCCTGCCAGCTCTATCAGCGTTCGGCCGATGTCTTTCTGGGCGTGCCCTTCAACATCGCGTCCTACGCCCTGCTCACCCACATGGTGGCGCAGGTGTGCGGTCTGAAGGTGGGGGATTTCGTCCATACATTCGGCGACGCGCACCTCTATCTGAACCATCTGGATCAGGCGCGCGAACAGCTCTCGCGTGCGCCCCGCGCGCTTCCGACTTTGAAGCTCAATCCGGCAGTGACGGATCTCTTCGCCTTTCGGTACGAGGACATCGTCATCGAGGGCTACGACCCCCATCCCGCCATCAAAGCCCCGGTCGCGGTCTGACGGGCTGCCTCACGGCCTTGTGTGTTCCGCGCCCGTAACCTTGCCGCATGGGAGCGCGAACCAAGGTGGATTGACCGGCCTTGGTTGGGAGATGCGGTTCGCATGGCGCTGTTTCACGAAAAGTCCGGCGCGTTCTCGCCCGAGAAAACGACGGCCCTGGTGGTCTCTTTCGCTCCGGCACTGTGGATCGCGTGGCTCGCGGCCACCAACGATCTCGGCGCGCGGCCGTTGACGCAGGCCATCCACCTTTCCGGTCTCTGGGCGGTGCGCTTTCTGCTTGTGAGCCTTGCCGTGACGCCGGTGCGCCGCATTTTTCATTGGCCGAAACTGGTTCTGGCGCGCCGCACGCTGGGCCTTGCGGCTCTCGGCTATGCGATGATCCATGTGATCCTGTTCGTGGCCGATGTGGGCTTTGACCTCGGCGAGGCGGCGAAGGAAATCGTCCTGCGCTTTTACCTCGCCATCGGCGCGCTCGCGGTTCTTCTTCTGCTGGTCCTCGGCGGGACGTCGTTCGATCGTGTCATCCGCCGCATGGGCGGGAAGCGCTGGAATGCGCTTCATGCCAGCGTTTATGGCATCGCCATCCTCGCCATCGCGCACTTTCTCATTCAGTCCAAGCTGGACGTGAGCGAGGCAGTGCTGATGGGCGGTGCGCTGATCTTTCTCTTCGCCTATCGCATCGCCCATCGCCTGACCAACAATGTGACGTTGCCGCGCCTTGGCGCCGTGGTGGTCCTCTCGGCGGTCCTCACCGCTCTTGGAGAGGTGGGATGGTATGCGGCAACGACCGGCATCGACCCTTGGCTCGTGTTCGCGGCGAATTTCGAGCCGGCATTTGGGATCAGTCCGGCGCTCTGGGTGCTGATTGCCGGGGCGGCTCTGGTCCTCGCGGCTTTTATCCGGGTCCGCCTCTTCCCGCCGCGCAAGGCGGCCCGAACGGGAGCGATCAAGCCGCAGCCATCAGCCCGGCCCATCTGAAGCCTGATCCGATCGGGTCTCAGCGAAGCGGAGGCGGGGCCGTTCTGGATCCCGTGTTATGGACGGGTCGTTTTCGCGCTATGGTCCCCGCTAAGACGGGGAGGGAGCGATGGACAAGGCGATCCGGGCGGGTCTGTGGTGGGTGTGCTTGTGTTTCGCGCCCCTGGTTCTGGTGGGAATGGGCCTGTTCCATCCTGCGGGCTTCACCGCCGATCCGGGCATGTATGCCTATCTGTGCACCGCCCAGCCCTTCGACCCGCGCCACCATGCGCTGGCTTATTTCGGGCCGGATTGGTGGTTTACCCTCCATATCATCCAGCTTCCGATGCTCGGCCTCATCTCCGTTGGTCTTTGGATGATCCTCGGCGGCATCGAGACCGGCCTCGCCGCCTTGTGCGCCTGGCTTTCGCGCGCCGCCACCTTCTTTTTTCTCATCAGCTACACCGCCCTGGATTCCATCGGCGGTATTGGGCTTGGCCGCACCATCATCGAGATGCAGGCCATGCGGGCGGACGGGCGCCTCACCGCCGCTCAAATGGACGGCGCCATTTTGCTGCTCGACACCACCTGGGTGGACCCCTGGATCGGCGGGGTGGGCTCGGTGGTCAGCCTCGTCGGTTCATGGTCGGTGTTCACGGCCGCCGTTCTCGCCGCCGCGGCCCTTTATCTTTCTCGCCGGGCGCCCTGGCCGGCCTTGGTCCTGCTCATCGCCTTCGGATGGGAGATCCAGGTGAGCCATGCCAGCCCTCATGGGCCCATCGGCTTCGCGCTGCTCGCCATCGCCGCCGCCTGGATTCGCCTGGCCGGCACTCGCGCGGCGCCCATGGGCACGCCGGCCGGTCTCGCCACGGCCCGCTGATCAAGCGAGCCGGGGGAGAATCGCGGATAGCGCCGTTTCGGGTGGGTGCCGTTCCCAGTCCGGCATCTGGTGGCGAAACCAGGTCTGCTGGCGCTTGGCATAGCGGCGGGTGTCCGCCTGACCCTCCGCAATGGCCTCGGCGAGGGAGAGTTCGCCGTCCAGATGCCGCGTCAAAGCCGGCGCCCCATGGGCCTTGAGAATGGTGCGGTCGGATGGAAGGCGGCGGCGCGCAAGGGCCTCCACTTCCCTCAAGGCGCCCGCCGCCATCATGTCCTCGAACCGTCTGTCGATGCGCTCCCGCAAGACCTCGCGGTCCATGTCCAGCACGATGCGCACCGTGCGCTGCGCCTCGAGAAGCGGCGCTCCGGACTTGGCCTGCCATTCCGCGAGCGGGCGGCCGGTCGCCTCGACCACTTCAAGCGCCCGCACGATGCGCTGGCGGTCGGTGGGGCGCAGGGCGAAAGCAGTGAGGGGATCGCGCGTCGCAAGCCGCGCATGCAGCACCTGTGGGGTTTCGCCCTCCGCATCCTGCCGAATGCGCGCCCGCACATCGTCCGGGATCGGCGGGATGGGCGAGAGGCCCGTCAGGAGCGCGCGGAAATAGAGCCCCGTCCCGCCCACGAAAATCGGCAGCCGCCCGACCGAGCGCGCGGCGGCGAGCGCGCTGGCCGCGTCCTCCACCCAGCGCCCCACCGAATAGGCGCTGTCCCCATCCACATGGCCGAACAGAAGATGGGTGCAGCGGGCCTCGTCCTCCGGCCCGGGACGGGCGGTCAGGATGCGCAAGTCGCCATACACCTGCATGGAATCCGCATTGATGACGAGGCCGCCAGTCTTCTCCGCCAGCGCAATGGCGAGCGCGGACTTGCCGCTGGCTGTCGGACCTGCGATGAGCACCGCATCCGGTTTTGCGCTGCACACTGGATCAGTGTGCATCAGAGCGACCTCATCGGGATGTATCTCCATGGTGTATGTGGCGACCCTTATCTCAAATCCCTCGGACCCGTGCGTCTCCCGTGACATCGTCGCGGCCGCGCGCG
>JASBUY010000136.1 GCA_030147645.1 Aquabacter sp.
GTCTTCACCATGGCCACTGTGGGCCTGCCCGGCACGTCCGGCTTCGTGGGCGAATTCCTCACCATGATGGCGGTGTTCGAGCGCAACACCTGGGTCGCCTTCGTCGCGGCGACCGGCGTGATCCTCTCGGCCGCCTACGCGCTGTGGCTCTACCGCCGCGTCGTGTTCGGCGCGCTGGAAAAGGACAGCCTGAAGGGCATGCTCGACCTCAATTCCCGTGAGGTGGTGATCATGGTCCCGCTGGTCCTGCTCACCGTGGTCTTCGGCTTCTGGCCGGCGCCCATCCTCGACATGACATCCACCGCCGTGAACGCGGTCGTGGCCCGTACCGATTCCGTGGCCCAGGCGGTCAAGACCGCCTCGCTGCTGTTCAGCTTCTGACCCGAGGTCGCCCGATGTCCTCTTTCCTGCCTCCGCTCGGCGCAGTTCTCCCCGAACTCGTCCTCGCGCTCGCGGCGATCGTCCTGCTGCTGATCGGTGCCTTCAAGGGCGAGCGGTCCGCGAACCTGGTGACGGGGCTCGCCATCGCTGTGCTCGCGGCGGTGCTGCTTCTGGTCCTTCTGAAGCCGAACGTTCCCGTCACCGCCTTCAACGGATCGCTGGTCATCGATCCCTTCTCGCGCTTCATGAAGGTGCTCGCTCTGCTCGGGGCCACCGTCTCGCTGATCATGTCGGTGGACTGGCTGAACCGCGAAGGGCAGAACAAGTTTGAATATGCGGTGCTGGTGGTCATCTCCACCCTCGGCATGATGATGCTGGTCTCGGCGGGTGACCTGATCGCGCTCTATCTCGGCCTCGAGTTGATGAGCCTCTCGCTCTATGTGATCGCGGCCATCAATCGCGAGTCCGTGCGCTCCACCGAGGCGGGCCTCAAATACTTCGTCCTCGGGTCCCTCTCCTCCGGCATGCTGCTGTATGGCGCCTCGCTGCTCTATGGCTTCACGGGAACCGTGAATTTCGAGGGCATCGCCAAGGCCGCGACTTCGCCCTCGCTGGGCCTCGTCTTCGGCATCGTCTTCGTCATGGCGGGCCTCTGCTTCAAGGTGTCTGCGGTTCCCTTCCACATGTGGACCCCTGACGTTTATGAAGGCGCGCCCACCCCCGTGACGGCGTTCTTCGCGACTGCGCCGAAGGTTGCGGCGATGGCGGTCTTCCTGCGGGTTGCCGTGGAGGCGCTGCCCAACGTGTCGCATTCGTGGCAGCAGATCATCGCCTTCGTCTCGATCGCTTCCATGGTGCTTGGCGCCTTCGCCGCCATCGGCCAACGCAATGTCAAGCGCCTGCTCGCTTATTCCTCCATCGGCCATATGGGCTTCGCGCTGGTCGGCCTCGCGGCAGCGACGCCCGAGGGTGTACGCGGCGTGATGGTCTATATGGCGATCTATGTGGCCATGACTCTTGGCTCCTTCGCCTGCGTGCTCGCCATGCGGCGCAACGGCAATGCAGTCGAGACCATCGACGATCTCGCCGGCCTCGCCCGGACCCGTCCCATGATGGCGCTGGCGCTGGCGGGGCTCATGTTCTCGCTGGCGGGCATTCCCCCGCTCGCGGGCTTCCTCGCCAAATATTACGTGTTCCTCGCGGCCATTCAGGCGGGCCTCTATGGCCTGGCCGTTATCGGCGTACTCGCCTCCGTGGTCGGCGCGTATTATTATCTCCGGGTCGTGAAGATCATGTACTTTGACGAGCCGGCGGATGCGTTCGATCCGATGCCCGGCGAACTGAAGGCGGTGTTGAGCGTGTCTGGCCTGTTCACCGTATTCTATTTCCTCTGGCCGGCCCCTCTCATCGACGCGGCCGGAGCAGCGGCGCGCGCACTCTTCTGACCGATGGCGCTCCAAAGGTTTCAAAGCTCCACCGTCCCGATCGTCCGCTTCACGGAAATTGGCTCGACCAATACCGAAGGCCTCGCGCGGCTCTCCCGCGGCGAGGCCATGCCGGTTTGGCTGGTGGCCGATATCCAGACGGCGGGGCACGGGCGGCGCGGGCGTCCCTGGACCAGCGAATTGGGGAACCTGTTCGCGACCCTGGTCCTGCCCAATCCGGCCCCGGCGACGCAGGTGGCTCAGCTCTGCTTTGTGGCGGGGCTCGCTTTGCGTGATGCGGTGATCGCGGCGGCGCCCCTTCTGGCGACCGATGCGCTCAAGCTCAAATGGCCCAATGACCTCATCCTGAATGGTGGAAAGCTCGCCGGCATTCTTGTGGAGGGTGGTACGGACCCCGCGGGACGGGCGGCGGCCGTCGTCGGGTTCGGCGTGAACTGCCTGCATCATCCCGAGGACCTGCCCTATCCCGCGACGAGCCTGGAGGCGGCGGGCGCTCCGGCTGCGCCCGATCGGGTGTTGGAAGCACTTGATGCTGCCATGGCGGTGCGTCTCAACCAATGGAATGCGGGTCACGGCTTTCCGTCCATCCGCACCGACTGGATGCGCCATGCCTTCGCCATCGGCGATGCGGTCACGGTCAATGTGGGCGAGCGCGAAGTCACCGGACGATGTGAACGCATCGATGTGCGCGGGGCGATGATGCTGCGCCGCAAAGACGGGATCGCGGAGATCATCACCGCGGGGGATGTTTCCCTGCCCAAAGGGGAATAGAACCAGCCATGTCCGATACGCCTGAACTGGTTTTCGCGCCCCTCGGTGGGGTCGGCGAGATCGGGATGAATCTTGGCCTTTATGGCTTCGGCCCGAAGCGCGCGCGCCGCTGGCTCATGGTCGATCTGGGCATGAGCTTCGCCGGGGACGAGGCGCCGGGCGTCGATCTTGTTCTGCCCGACATCCGCTTTCTGGAGCGGGAGGCGAAGTCCATCGAAGGCCTGGTGCTCACCCATGGTCATGAAGACCATGTGGGGGCGGTCCTGGATCTCTGGCCCCGGCTGAAATGCCCCATCTTCACCACCCGGTTTACCGCGGGTCTGCTGGAGGCGAAGCGTTTCGCCGAGCCCGGTGCGCCGAAGGTGCCGATCACCATCATCCGCGCGGGTCATCCTTTCGATCTTGGACCGTTCCAGCTGGAATTCATTCCGGTGGCGCACTCCATCCCCGACAGCCACGCCATCGCGATCCGCACGGCAGCCGGGCTCGTCCTGCACACTGGGGACTGGAAGCTCGATCCCTCGCCTGTGGTTGGGCATGTCACCGATTCCGCGCGCCTGAGGGCGCTCGGCGATGAAGGCGTGCGGGCGATCATTTGCGATTCCACCAACGCCACGCGGGATGGCGTGTCGCCCTCGGAGGCGGACGTCGCGGTCACGCTGAAAGAGATTGTCGCCAAGGCGAAGCACCGAATCTGCTTCACCACCTTTTCCTCAAACGTCGCGCGCATTCGCTCCATCGCGGAAGCGGCCATGGCCAATGACCGTGAGGTCGTAGTGGTAGGCCGCGCCATGGACCGGGTGATCGGCGTTGCCCGCGAACTGGGGCTTCTGGACGGCATCCCACCGTTCCGCACCTCCGAATCCTACGGCTATCTTCCCCGGGAGAAAGTGGTCGCGCTGCTTACCGGTTCGCAGGGCGAGCCGCGCGCCGCGCTGCGGCGGATCGCGGAGGATGATCATCCCGAGATCGCCTTGTCCAAGGGCGACATCGTCGTGTTTTCCTCTCGCACCATCCCAGGCAATGAGCGCGTGGTGAACAAGGTCATCAATGGCCTCGTGAAGCGCGGCATCAAGGTCATGACCGACCGGGATGGACTGGTCCACGTGTCGGGCCATCCGAGGCGCGGTGAACTCGAACAGATGTATGGCTGGGTGCGCCCGCAGGTGAGCATTCCGGTTCATGGCGAGCCCATGCATCTTGCAGCCCATGCGGATCTGGCGCGCGGTCTTGGCGTTCCGGAAATCGTCGTATGCTCCGACGGCCATGTGGTGCGCCTTGCCCCCGGGCCGGCGGAGCGGGTGGACGATATCCCCTTCGGTCGTCTCTACAAGGATGGCCGCCTGCTCATCGGTGAGGCGGAGCGGACCGTCCCCGAGCGTCGCAAATTGTCGTTCGTGGGGGTGGTCTCGGTGGCGCTCGCCATCGATGCGAAGGGCAATCTGGTGGGTGATCCGAGCGTTGAAGCGACTGGCCTGCCGGAGCGCGGCGAAGGCGGCGTGGATGTGCTCGACCATATTCTCGATACCCTCGTGACCACCTTCGATGGTTTGCCCCGCGCGCGCCGCCGCGATGCGGAGGCGATCTCCGATTCGCTTGAGAAGGCCGTGCGCGCCGCCGTGAATGCGGTATGGGGCAAAAAGCCGGTTTGCCACGTCCACGTGGTCGAGGTCTGATAGGCGGCTTAAGCCGGCTCCGGGAGGAAACCATGATCGGGCGTCTCAACCATGTGGCCATCGCGGTCCGCGACATCGCGGCCGCCAGTGCGCTGTATCGCGACACCCTGGGTGCCGAGGTCTCCGAACAGGTGGCGCAGACGGCTCATGGTGTGACCACCGTCTTCATCACCTTGCCCAACACCAAGATCGAGCTTCT
>JASBUY010000143.1 GCA_030147645.1 Aquabacter sp.
TCAGGCGCGAGCGAATGGTGGCGCGGCTCCAGATAGGTACAGGCCGGCGATAATTCCGTCATGCCGTACGCCTGCCCGAAACGCACATGGGGCAGTCGGCGCAGCAGGTCCGCGATCAGCGCCTCCGGCATGGGAGAGGCGCCGTAGGTGATCAAATCGAGGCTGGACAGGTCCGCTGTCGCGAAGCGCGGATGCTCCGCCAGCATGGCCATCATGGTGGGGACCAGAGCGGTCATGGTGACCTTGTGGGTCTCGATGGCCGAAATCACGTCGTCCACCGAGAAGCGCGGAATCACCACATGGGTCGCGCCGGCAATGGCCGTGGTGAAGATGCGCGAACCGGCTGCGAGGTGATAAAGCGGCCCCGCATGCAGATAGACCGTGCGCTCGTCATAGCGATATTGCGCGAGGGCATGGACCGCATTGGCGTAGAGGTTGGCGTGGCTCAGCATCACGCCCTTGGCGCGGCCGGTCGTCCCGCCCGTGTAAAAGATGGCGGCAAGGTCGGTGCCGCCGCGCTCCGCTCGCGGCGCGGGGTCGTTGCCGGCGATCAAGTCCTCATAGTCGAGCAAACCGGCTGGCGGCGCGCCTTCGCCCGCATGGATCACATGGGCCAGATGCCCGCTGGCAGCGCGGAGCGCCGGGAGCGTGGGTGCGAACCCGTCCCCTAGGAACAGGATGGCGGCGTCGCTGTCGGCCAGCGTGTCCGCCAGCTCGGCGTCGGTGGCGCGGGTGCTGAGCGGCACCAGAACGCCGCCCGCCCACAAGATGGCATAGGCCACTTCGATATAGCGGTCGCTGGAATGGGACAGGATCGCGACGCGGTCGCCCGTGCGCACCCCCAATGCCCGCAGCGCGCCGGCGAGACGGCCGATCCGCTCCACATGCGCATCCCAGGTCCAACGCCGGTCACCGAAGACGAGGCAGGTGCGATTGCCGAACGTGTGTTGGGCGCGCAGGAGCGAGCGCGTCAGCTGCATCTTGGCCTCACAGAGTGGCGCGCAGCGCTCGCCAGGCATCGGCGAGGGCTGGGCGATGATGGGGAGCCGCGAGCGCGAGGATCGCGTCGGCGCGCGCGTCGAGACCGAGCCCGGCGACCTGCGCTGTGCCGTGCTCGGTGATGAGGATGTCGGTGTCGTTGCGCGTGATGCTGGTGGCGCCGGCCGCAAGACGCGGCACCACGCGGCTCGCGCCCCGCGCTTCAGCCGGAAAAGCGACGATGGCGCGTCCCCCCGGCGCAAGACGTGCTGCCCGGGTAAAGTCCCCCGCGCCGCCGATGCCACTCACTTGGCGCCCGCGCACATGCTCGCAATTGATGTTTCCAAGCAGGTCCACCTCAATGGCGGAATTGATGGACGTGAAGCGCGGGATTGTTGCGATCCGGCGGGCGTCATGGGTCACACCGATCCCGTGGAACGCCACCTCCGGCCGCGCGGCGGCGGCCCGCATGTGCGAACCCCCAATGCCGATCCCGGCGATGATCGGGGCCTGCCCTTTCTCGGGCGGGGCGCAGGCGCCGGACTCAAGAAGAGTGCTCACCTCGTCGATGATCATGCCCGTATGGAAACGCAGGCGTCGCCGTTCAGTCAGCGAGCCGAGCACGGCCGAGGGCAGGCGGCCGATTCCGATCTGAAGGGTGTCGCCATCCTCGATGAGGTCGGACACGCGCTGCGCAGCCGCGGCGAGCGCGGAGTCGGCCTCCGTTTCGGGATGTTCTGCCAGGGGCTCCTCCAACGCGCACACGCAGTCCGCATCGCCAGCCGCGAGCGCGAGCGCGCCGTGCGTGAATGGGATCGCTGGGTTGGCGATGACGGCGACCCGGCGCGCGAAGCGCATCACCCCGTCCGCGATATCCGCGCCGATGCCGCAGGAGAACCGGCCGCGCTGCGCCGGGGGCAGATGGAGAATGGCGAGGTCCGCAGGGTAACGCGCGAGATGGGCGATGAAATCGGAATAGTGGAAGGGCAGGAAGTCGAGCCGCCGGGACTCGAAGGAGGAATGGCTGGCGGGCGGGACGAAGGGCGCTTCCACCCGCGTCGTTGGCGTCAGGGCGCCATAGTCGAAGCTGTTCACACCCGGCAGAAAGAGGCCGGTGAAGGTGACGTCTCGGGCCCGGTCCGGGTCCGCTTGCAAGGCCGCGCGCAGGGCGAGGCATTCCGCCGGCCCGGCGTGGAGCAGCACCCGCATCCCCGGACGGAGCAGCGCGACAATGTCTTGAAGGGCAACGGACTTCGTCATCCCCGTGGCGTTTCCTCACATGCCTCTGATGGGCATTTGAATTTCGTAGAATGAAATATCGCTTCTAAAATTTGGCATATTGGTCGGATTGCGTCTAGGCTGTTTTCAACGAAAGCCAAAACGGGGAGGACCAGAATGACCAAGGGCCTGAGCGAGGCTGCGCCCTCGATGATCGTCGAGCGCCACGGGGCCGTCGCGCTGCTGCGCATGAATGAGCCGCGCACCCTGAATGCGCTGTCGGGAGGCCTTAAACAGGCCTTCATCGAAACGGTGCCGCAGATTACGACTGATCCCACCGTCCGCGCGATCGTGCTGACAGGGGAGGGCCGCGCCTTCTGCGCGGGCGGCGATCTGCGCTCCATGGACCAGCGCGAGCCCGTGGCTGTGCGCCGCCGCATGCAGGCGACCCATGATTGGGTTCAGACGCTCTTGACCTGCGAAAAGCCCATTCTGACCGCTGTGAACGGCGTTGCGGCGGGCGCGGGCTTCTCCATGGCGCTGTTCGGCGACATCATCTGTGCGGCGGAGGATGCCACGTTCAAGGCCGGTTTCCCCGGCATCGGCGCCGCGCCGGATCTCGCCATCGCCTACATCTTGCCGCGTGCCGTGGGCGCGGTGCGGGCCAAGGACATCCTGCTCAGCAACGAGACCCTCTCCGCCGCACGGGCTTATGAGATGGGCTTCGTCAGCCGGCTCTATCCCGCCGCCTCCCTTCTGGACCAGACGTTGGCGCTTGCGGCTCGGATCGCAGAGGGGCCAAGCGTCGCATTCGGCCTGACCAAGCGGCTCATCGCCCGGGCGCACGAACTGCCCCTGGAAGCCTTCCTCGAACAGGAGGCCTACGCCCAGATGACGGCCTTCGCCTCAGCCGATTTCGACGAGGGAGTGCGCGCGTTCAAGGAGAAGAGACAGGCCGCTTTCGCCGGCCGCTGAACAATCCGGGAAAACCCGGCGACCAAGGGAGGGAAACAATGTTGAAGAAATTGGCGGCGCTGGCCTGCGGGGCGGCCTTGGCCTTGGCGGCCACGGCTCCGGCCCTGGCGCAGAAGCCGGTGCGTGTCGGCCTGCTCCAGCCCATGAGCGGGGGCTATGCCACCTATGGCCGAGAGACGCAGGCGGCGGTCGAATTCCTGGTCAAGACCATCAATGATGCTGGCGGCATCAAGAGCATGGGCGGGGCAAAGCTCGAACTGGTCCTGGCCGATACGGCGAGCCAGTCGGGTCAGGCCACGCGCGAGGCGGTCCGCCTGATCACGCAGGAAAACGTGGATGTCATTCTCGGCGCATTGCTGACCAACGACATGCTGGCCGTCACCCAGGCCATCGAAGACAACCGCATGCCGACCATTTCCTTCTTCGCCGGAGGGACGAAAACCAAATACGCCTATAGCGTCGGCTTCGCCTATGACGACGGTTATGCGTCGAGCCTGGCCGATTTCGTGAAGTATCTGAAGGACACGACGAAAATTCCGGTCCAGAAGATCGCGCTGGCTTATGCCAATTACGAAGGCGGGCAGCAGATCAACAAATATCTCAAGCAGCGCTTCGAGAGCATGGGCTTTGAGATCGTCGCGGAAATCGCCCTCGATGTGAAAGGGCAGGATTTCATGCCGTCCCTCCTGAAGATCAAGGCGGCGGACCCCGACGCGGTGGTTGGATTGATCCTGAACAACCAGATCATCCGCCTGCAGCAAGCGCGCTACCAGATCAAATACTACAAGCCCATCTTCGTTAGCACGTTGGCGCAATCCGATGGACGGTTGCGGCGTGATCTCGGCGAAGAGGTCGCGAGCGCTGTGCTGCCCGAGGGGGTCTTTGGCATGGCGCTCTATTCGCCGTCGGCGAAGCTGCCGTCCGTGCAGAAACTGGCTGATCTGCTGCTCAAGGAGGGCAAGCTGGGGGATCATTTCGGCCAGCTGACCATTCCGGCGGCTCAGGCCGTGCGGGTGCTCCAGAAGGCGCTGGAAATTGCCGGCACGACGGACCGGGAAAAGCTCACGGAGGCAATCGGCAAGGTCACCTTTGCCGCCGACAGCCCCGATCTCTATTTCCCGTTGGCGGACGGCTTGGCGTTCGGGGAGGATCGCCTGATCCGAAACCTGCGCTCCATGTTCGCGCAATGGAGCGAGGGGC
>JASBUY010000149.1 GCA_030147645.1 Aquabacter sp.
GGAAAGACCCGGATCAGCGTCGAGGCGGCGGTGGGATCGGCGACCCCGCGCGGGCGGAAGGGAAATTCCACATTGTGGGAATAGAGCGAGCGGATGCCGCCGAGCCGGTCCTTGAGGGGAAGCACCTCCTCCTTGAACTTGATGCGGTAGCTGCCGGGAAGCTGCGGCCGCACGTCGAGCGCGGCCGCAAGGTCGAAGTCGGGATGGCGGAACTTGAAGACGATTTCCGGATCGCCCACCGGAAAGCCGTCCTCATAGGTGATCCGCCGGCGCAGGATGAAATTGTTGTTGTAGAGGCGGAAGTCCTGGGTATCCACGAACAGGACTTCGCGGATCTGCGGGCGCACCCCGCGCGCGGTCTGCGGCTCGAAATCCACCCCGGTCTTCTTCGCCACCCGCCCGACGATCTTCGCGAAATCGAAGAAGCTCTGGACCGAAGTGAAGCGCAGGCCCGAGAGGATGATCTTCGCCTCCAGGTAGCGTACCTCGTCATAGGGATGGCCGTCGGCATAAAGCGGGGCGCCGTCTTCGGCGCTTTCCGCCGTCTTGTCCTTGTCGCGCATATTGCCCCCTCGGAACTTCTGGATCCCGGATCAACGCCGGTTTGTTCTCCCTGCGGGTTAGAGCATCACATCCCGACGCGTCCGCAAAGGGGGGCTTGGCGGCTGCGTCGAGGTATTGTCACCAAACTGAAACTTTTCCCGAACCGGCCGCAGGGTTCGCCCGCGGCCGCTCCGCGCGCTATACCGGAGAAAGGCGTTTCGGGAGGGAGCGGAGACACTTATGAGCGAGGCGCGTCTCGCCGAAAATGTCGCCTATTTCGCCCGCGCCTTGCGCGCGGCGGGCCTGCGACTCGGCCCCGGCGATGTGCTCGATGCGCTGAGCGCGCTGGAGATGATCGGCGTTCGCGTCCGCGCGGATGTGTATTGGACGCTGCACGCTCTGTTCGTGCGGCGACAGGAAGATCACGAGGTCTTCGACCAGGCCTTCCATTTGTTCTGGCGCCGCCGCGCCGCGACCGAAAAGCTGCTGGCGCTGCTCTCGCCGCCCGCGCCGGGACGCGCCGCGCCCGAGCGCAAGACCCTGCGCCGTGTCGAAGAGGCGCTGTTCGCGGGCATCGGCACGCGCAAAGAGGCCCCGGCCCCCGAGATCGAAGTGGAGGCGCGCCTTTCCGCGTCCTCCGATGATGTGCTGCGCACCCGCGACTTCGCCCAGATGAGCGCCGCGGAAATGAGAGCCGCGCGCCAGCGCATCGCCGCCTTGCGCCTTCCCGACGATGAGACCCTCACGCGCCGCTTCCGCTCCGCCGCGCGGGGCGCGCGCTTTGATCTGCGGGCGAGCGCCCGCGCCGCCTTGGCGAGCGGCGGGGAGATGCTGGCGCCGCGCTTCAAGGCGCCGCGCCGCCGCCCGCCGCCTCTCGTGGCGCTGGTGGATATTTCCGGCTCCATGGCCGACTATTCGCGCCCCATCCTCCATTTCCTGCATGCTTTGTCGCGCACGCGCCGGGTGCATGTCTTCCTGTTCGGCACGCGGCTGACCAATGTGACGCGCGCCCTGCGCCGGCGCGATCCCGATGCCGCTCTGGCGGCGGTGGCGGGCGCGGCGCAGGACTGGGCGGGCGGCACCCGCATCGGCGCCTCGCTCCACGCGTTCAACAAGACCTGGTCGCGCCGTGTGCTCGGGCAGGGGCCGGTGGTGCTGCTGATCACGGATGGACTGGAACGCGATCCCGACGCGACTTTGGAGGCGGAGATCGCGCGCCTGCATCGCTCCTGCCGCCGCCTCATTTGGCTCAATCCGCTCCTGCGCTTTTCCGGCTTCGAACCGAAGGCGCGGGGCATAAGGGCCTTGTTGCCCCATGTGGACGAGTTCCGTCCCGTGCATGACCTGGCAAGCCTGGAGGCGCTGGTGGCGGCGCTGTCGTGCCCGCCATCTCGTCCAGGGGCGAGAAGAATTTGAAAGAAAAAGAAAGAATAAGTTCAGATCGGCTGATCCATTGGCAATTGAGTTTTCGGTCGTCTGCAACGTCCCGTGATTTGAAGACGTGTATCGCGATTGGTAAGACGATCGCGTTCCTCGGGGATTTCCATCTTGGTTTTGCGTCTGCGGTCGATTCAGGTGGCGGCGTTCATCGCTCTGGGATTTCTCCTGCCGGGCGCACCGTCCGCCTCTGCGCAGTCCCAGTCGGCCTGGGAGACCCCCGAATATTTCCGCTCCGGCGGGCTGGCCCAGATCAATGCGGCGGGCGCCTATGCGCTCGGCTTCACCGGCGCGGGCGTGAAGGTGGGGGTGGCCGATTCAGGCCTCTGGACCACCCATCCCGAATTTGCGGGACGGGTCCTGCCGGGGTTCGATTTCGCCTACACGGCTCATCCCCTGATCCTTCCCGACAGGGACGATTTCGATCTCGGCGACATTCCCGATGGGCCGCCCCCTGAAGGACGGGCCTTGCTGCCTGGAATGAACGTTGATCCCATCGGGCATGGCACCCATGTGGCTGGAATCATCGCGGCGGCGCGCGATGGCGTTGAAATGCACGGCGTCGCCTTTGCCGCCTCCGTCGTGCCTGTTTATGTCGGGACCCTCGGAACGGATCGCCGGGTGAGCGATGCCTGGCCCTTCCTCATCGGCCAGGGCGTATCCATCATCAATGCCAGCTATCGGATCGGCTGTTTCGGCTCCGGGCCGGGGGCCGGATGTGAGGCCACGGAGGTCACGCGCGAGGGGCTGGAGCGCAATCTCCCCTTGACCGTCCAGCGCAGCCTGGAATTGGCGGCCGCCAATATCCTGATGGTGGTCGCCGCAGGCAATGAGCACAGCGCCAACCCGGATATCCTCCCGGGCCTTCCCATCGTCGTCCCCGAGGTGCGCGACAATTGGCTCTCGGTGGTCTCCGTCGATGCCAGCAATGTCATCTCTTCTTTCAGCAATCGCTGCGGATTCGCGAAGGACTGGTGCCTCGCCGCCAATGGCGACGACATCTATTCCACCTGGAAGGTCGATGCCGCGCATCCCACCGGCTACAAATCGGAAGCCGGCACGTCCATGGCGGCGCCCACCGTGTCCGGCGTGGCCGCGCTGGTGAAGGAAGCCTTTCCCTGGTTCACCGCCCGCGACCTCCAGCAGACGCTGCTCACCACCGCCACCGATATCGGCGCGCCCGGCGTGGACGAAATCTATGGCTGGGGCCTTGTGAATGCGGCGAAGGCCGTGCGCGGCTATGGCATGTTCACCAGCATGGTGACCCTGGACACGCAGGGCTACACCTCCACCTTCTCCAACGACATTTCCGGCGCCGGGGGCTTCGTGAAGACCGGTGCGGGCACCCTCATCCTCACCGGCAACAACAGCTATGGCGGCGGCACCACGCTTGCGCAGGGCAAGCTGGTTCTCGGCAGCTCCACGGCGGCGGGCACGGGGAGCATCGCCTTGGGTGACGGCACGACGCTGGGCTTCGTCAACGGCATCAATGTCGCCAATCCGCTCGCGGTTTCCGGCAGCGTCAGCCTCGATTTGCCCACGGGCGCCGCGACCGCCTCCGGCCCGCTCAGCGGCACAGGCACGATTGCCTTCACGGGTGACGGCCTGATCAGCCTGACGGGCGACAATTCCGCCTTCACCGGCGTCTCGGCGGTGGATGCGACGGTGGTGGTCAACGGCACGCTGGGCGGCAGGGTCGCGGTGCTGGACGGCGGCTCGCTGGAAGGCGCGGGCACGGTCGGCGCCACGTCCGTCGGGGCCGGCGGCGCCATCGCGCCCGGTTCGGGCGTCGGGACGCTGACCGTCAATGGCGCGCTGACGCTGGCGCCCGGCGCCACTTACGAAGCGGACCTGCGCCCGGGCAGCGGCTCGGACCTGCTGCTCGTCAATGGAACAGCGACCCTCGGCGGGGCCACCGTCTCCGGCACGCTTCAGCCCGGCACCTTTACGCCCGGCGCGCGCTATACGATCCTCACCGCCACCGAGGGTGTGACGGGCACGTTTGGCCAAGTGATCGAGACCCTGCCGTTCCTCGATCTGCTCCTCTCCTATGACGCCACGTCCGTGAGCCTGGATATCATCCGCAACGGCGTCCCGTTCCAGAGCGCGGCGGCCTCCGCCAACCAGTTCGCCGCCGCCGGCGCCCTGGACGCGCTGCCCGACGGCAATGTGCTGGGAGACGCGGTCATGTCGCAGGCGAGCGTGTCCGGCGCGCAGCAGGCCTTCAATGCCGTGTCGGGCGAACTCTATCCCTCGACCCTCTCGGCGCTCCAAAGCGAGAGCCTGATCCTGCGGCGCGCGGTTCTCGATCGCGCCCGCGTGCCCGTCCCCCAGATCGCGACACCCGCGCTCGGCTATGCCGCCTCAAGCGCGCAGGGCGACGTCGTGGCCGTGCCCGGCACGCCCAACGCCTTCTGGGCGCAAGCCTATGGCGCGTGGTCGCAGATCGACGGCACGTCAAATGCCGCCGCCCTCTCCGGCGACGTCGCCGGCATCCTCGTCGGCTATGACCGGACCTTCTCCGGGGCCGGCGCGGACTGGCGGCTCGGCTTCGCCATGGGCTATTCGTCCTCCAGCTATCAGGTGGACGCACGCGCCTCGTCCATGTCGAGCGATGCCGCGCAGATCGCGCTTTATGGCGGCGCGAGCTTCGGCGCGGTCGGCCTTCGGTTCGGCGGCGCCTATGGCTGGGCCGATCTCAGCGGCAACCGCTCGGTGGTCTTTCCCGGCTTTTCCGATGCGCTCACCTCGGACACGAGCGGTTCGACCGGGCAGGTGTTCGGGGAGGTCGGATACGCCACCCGCTGGAGCGGCGTCGATCTCGAACCCTTCGCCGGCCTTGCTTATGTCAATACCAGCCTCGGCGGCTTTTCCGAAGTGGGCGGCCCCGCCGCCCTCAGCGTGTCCAATGCGAGCGCCGGCGTGACCTATTCCACCCTCGGCCTGCGCCTCAGCGTTCCGTTGGCGCTCGGCACCATCGAGACCCGCATGCGCGGCACACTCGGCTGGCAGCATGCCTTTGGCGATACGACGCCGCAGGCGACCATGGCGTTTGGCGCCGGCACGCCCGCCTTCACCGTCTCGGGCGTTCCCATCGCCACCGATGCCGCTCTGGTGGAAGCGGGGCTCGACATCGCCTTCACGCCGGCGGCGAGCCTGTCGGTCTTCTATGCGGGGCAGTTGGCGCAGAGCGAGACCAGCAACATGGTCAAGGGCAGCTTCACGCTGAAATTCTGAACGCGGGCGCGTTATTCCGGCGGATAGGCGTGAACGCCGCCGCAGAAGTCCGTGACCGTGCCGTCGCCAAGATAATCGGGCGTCAGCGGCACCTTGCCGTGGCCGCCGGGAATGTCGAGCACATAGGTCGGCAGGCACAGGCCCGACAGGCGCCCGCGCAGCGCCCGCATGAGCGCCTGCCCCTCTTCGATGGAGAGGCGGAAATGCCCGGTGCCCGGCGCCAGGTCGGGATGGTGCAGGTAATAGGGCTTCACCCGCACTTCCACGAGCGCGCGGAACAAGGCCGCGAGCGTCTCGGCCGCATCATTCACGCCGCGCAACAGGACCGACTGGGAGAGGACTGGAATGCCCGCCTCCACCAGCCGGCCGATGGCCGCGCGCGCCTCCGGGCCGAGTTCGTCGGCATGGTTCACATGAAGGACCACATAGGCCGTGATCCCTTCCCGCCGCAGAGCGCGCACCAGGTCCGCGCTCACCCGCTCCGGGGCGGCGATGGGGATGCGGGTGTGGACGCGCACGATCCGCACATGGGGGAGGGCGGCGATCTTCTCCACCACCTCCGCCAGCCGGCGCGGCGACACCATGAAGGGATCGCCGCCGGTGAGAATGACCTCCCACACCTCGGGATGGTCCGCCACATAGCCCAGCGCGCGTTCCAGCGCCGCGCCTGAGAGTGACGATTCCGCCCCCGGACCCACCATTTCGCGGCGGAAGCAGAACCGGCAATAGACCGCGCAGACGCCCACCAGCTTCAGCAGCACCCGGTCGGGATAGCGATGCACGATGCCCGGCACGGGCGAATGGGCGTCGTCGCCGATGGGGTCGTCGCTCTCTTCGGGCGTGCGCACCAGTTCCGCCGCATCGGGAATGAACTGGCGCGCCAGCGCGTCGCCGGGCTGCATGCGCGCCGCGAGCGTGGGCGTCACCGCCACGGCATAGCGCGCACCCACCGCCTCGGCCTCCGCGCGCTGGTCCGCGGGCAGCAGGCCGGCTGCGATCAGATCGTCGGCGGTGCGCAAAGTGGCGGTGCGCGGGGGTGACATGCGGCCTGTCCGGGAGAAAAATGGGGGCGGGACGCGGCGCGGCGTCCGAGGCGCCCTATATAGGCAAAGACGCGCCGAGACCCAAATGCGGGCGCGAGCGGGAGACACGCATGATCACCACCGAGGAGGATGTGCTGGACGCCGCCCTGCGCTGGCGCCGCGAGGGGCGCGCGGTCGCCCTCGCCACCGTGCTGGAGACCTGGGGCTCGGCCCCGCGCCCGGTCGGCAGCCACCTGGTGATCGACGCGGAGGGGAATTTTCTCGGCTCCGTCTCGGGGGGATGCGTGGAAGGCGAGGTGGTGAGCGAGGCGGCGGACGTGATCGCCTCCGGCCGCCCCCGCGTGCTGGAATTCGGCGTCGCGGACGAGACCGCCTGGCGGGTGGGCCTGTCCTGCGGCGGTGCCATTCGCGTCTATGTGGAACCGGTGGCCTGACCCATGCGCGAGGATCTGCTCGAATGCCTCATGGCGGAGCGCAAGGCGCGCCGGCCCGCCCTCCTCGTGACGGAGCTGGAGACTGGGGCGCAGCGGCTCGTCACCCCGTCCTTGGTGGCGCAAGACCCGCTGGCCGATGCCGTGAGCGAGGCATTTCGCACCGGAAAGAGCGGCATGGCGGGGGAGGGGCGCGTCTTCCTCACCGTCGAGGTTCCGCCGCCGCGCCTGCTGGTGATCGGCGCCGTGCATATCTCCCAGGCTCTCGCGCCCATGGCGCGGATTGCCGGCTATGACATGATCGTGATTGACCCGCGCACCGCCTTCGCAACGCCGGAGCGGTTTCCCGACGTTCCGGTCATCGCCCGCTGGCCGGAGGAGGCCATCGCGCAGACCGGCATCGATGCCTTCACCGCCCTCATCGCGCTGACCCATGATCCCAAGATCGATGAGCCCGCATTGACGGCGGGGCTGCGCGCCGGCTGCTTCTATGTGGGCGCGCTCGGGTCGCGTCGCACCCATGCCAAACGGCTGGAACGCCTGCATGGGGCCGGGCTTTCGGAGGACGAGACCGCGCGCATCCATGCGCCCATCGGCCTCGATATCGGCGCGGTCAGCCCGGGCGAGATCGCCGTCGCCATTCTGGCGCAGGTCATCGGCGCGCTGCGGCGGCGTAACGCCTCCTCTGCGGGATCGCCGCCATGAAGTTCGGACCCGTCCCCGTGGAGGAGGCGGTCGGCGCCATCGCGGCCCATGCGGTGAAGGCGCCCGGCCTTTCGTTGCGCAAAGGCAGCCGGATCACGCGCGCCGATGTGGCGGCGATGATCCAGGCCGGGATCGCGGACGTGGTGGTCGCCCGGCTCGATCCCGGCGACCTCGACGAGGATGTCGCCGCCCGCCGGGTGGCGGAGGCCTGCGCGGGGGAGGGGGTCAGTGCGGCGCGCGGCGCCACCGGCCGCTGCAACCTCCATGCGGCGCACAGCGGGGTTCTGGAATTCGACGCCGCCGGCGTCGATGCCTTCAACCTCATCCATGAGAGCCTGACGCTCGCGACCCTGCCGCCTTATCGCGCCGTCGTGGCCGGGGAATTGGTCGCGACCGTCAAGGTCATTCCCTTCGCGGTGCCGTCCTTCCTGCTGGATACGGCGCTGCGCCGTGCGGGTCCCGTGATGCGGATCGCGCCGTTCCGCCGCGCGAAGGTCGCGCTGCTGTCGACGCTGCTTCCGGGCCTTTCGGAGAAGGTGGTGGAAAAGACCGAGCGCGTCACGCAGGAGCGGCTCGCGCACTTCGATGCGCATCTGTCCGACGTCCGCCGCATACCCCATGAGGTGGAGGCGCTGTCCTCCGCGATCCTTCAGGCCATCAAGGGTGGCGCGGAAGTGGTGGTCATCTTCGGCGCCTCCGCCATCGCGGACCGGGCGGACGTGATCCCGCTTGCCCTGGAGCATGCCGGCGGGCGCGTGGAACGGCTCGGCATGCCGGTTGATCCTGGCAATCTCCTGATGCTCGGGCGGCTTGGCGATGTCCCGGTTCTCGGCGCCCCGGGCTGCGCGCGCAGCCCCAAGGAGAACGGCTTCGATCTCGTGCTGCCGCGCCTGCTGGCCGATCTTCCGCTGCGCGCGGGCGATATCGCGCGCATGGGGGTCGGCGGGCTGATCGGCGAGATCGTGACCCGCCCCCAGCCACGCGAGCAGGCGCGCGAGACGACCGCCGCGCCCATCGCCGCCGTGGTGCTGGCGGCGGGACGCGGCACGCGCATGCCGGGCGCGAACAAGCTGCTGGAAACCGTGGGCGATCAGGTGGTGGTGCGGCGCGTTGTCGAAGCCGCGCTCGCGGGCGGCGCGCGCCCGGTTCTGGTGGTGACGGGGCATGAGAAGGAGCGCGTCGCGGCGGCGCTTTCGGGCCTGCCGGTGCAGGTGGTGGAGAATGCCGCGTATGCGGACGGGCTCTCCACTTCGCTCGCGGCGGGCATTCGCGCCGTTCCCTCCACCTGCGAGGGCGCGCTGGTGCTGCTCGGCGACATGCCGCTGGTGGATGGCGAACTGGTGCGGGGCCTGATCGCCGCCTTCGCGCCCGATGAGGGGCGGCTCGTCGTGGTGCCGGTGGCGGAGGGGCGGCGCGGCAATCCCGTCCTGTGGGCGCGTCGTTTCTTTCCCGCGCTTCAATCCCTGGACGGAGACATGGGCGCCCGCGCGCTGCTCGCGGGGCATCCGGAAGCCGTTTTTGAGCTGGAGACCTCCGGCGCGGCTGTGACGCTGGATGTGGACACGGCCGAAGCCCTCGCACTCGCCCGCGCTGCGCTTCGCGCGGCGGGTTAGGGCGGGAAGTCCATCAGGGGGGGCGGTCAGAACGGGTCGGCCACCAGATGCTCCACGTCTTCGCCGGTGCGCTCGCAGAGGAACTGCGCCAGGCGCAGGCGATGGCAGCCCTCCACATGGCGCTCATAGCAGAGCAGGCAGAGCCGGCGTCCCGCCGCCAAATGGGCCAATTCCTCCAATGCCGCCGCGGCCGCCGGGGTGGAGAGATGGGCGTCATAGATGCGCATCAGCGCCGCATGGTCGCCCGAGCGGGCGGCGAGCCGCCCTTCCTTGGGCGTGCCGAGCGCGCGCAGATGGATATAGGCGATGCCCTTGTCCGCGATGCTGGCGGAGAGGGCCGTCTTGGAGAAGCCGGGGCGGCGCGAGGCCGCCACGGCGCGCACATCCACCACCAGATCCACGCCCGCGCGCACCAGGGTCTGCTGGAACGCATCGGGCGTGGTCTGTTCATAGCCGATGGTGAAAAGCTCGGTCTTTGCACCCGTCATCCTGCCTCATCCATAGAGCGCCTGCGGTAGCCACAGCGCGATGCCGGGGAAGAGATACAGCAGGATCATGGACAGAATGACGATGTAGAGGAAGGGCATCACACCGGAGAAGATCTGCTCGATGGAGACATTCTTCGGCGCGACGCCCTTCAGATAGAAGGGCGCCATGGCGACCGGCGGCGAGAGGAAGGAGGTCTGGAGGTTCAGCGCCACGAGCACCCCGAAGAAGATCGGATCCACCCCGAAATTATCCAGCAGCGGCAGGAAGATGGGGAGGAAGATCACGATGATCTCGGTCCATTCCAGCGGCCAGCCCAGGACAAAGATGATGGCCTGGGTGAGCAGCAGGAAGCCGACCGAGTTGAGGTTCAGGGAGAGGACGAAATTCTCCACCACCTGCTGGCCCCCGAGCAGCGCGAACACCGCCGAGAACACCGCCGAGCCCACGAACAGCCAGCACACCATGGCGGAGGCGCGGGCGGTGAGGAACACGCTTTCCTTCAGCTTTGTGATGGAGAAGGAGCGATAGGCAACTGCGAGGATGATGGCGCCCGCCGCGCCGATCGCCGCTGCTTCCGAAGGTGTGGCAAGGCCGAACACGATGGCCCCGAGCACGCCCACGATCAGCACCGCCAGCGGGAAGAAGGAGGTTGCGAGCGCGACGATGATCTCGCCCACGGAGGAGGCACGCGCCGCCGGCGGCAGCTTGGGTGCGAGTTCGGGGTTGAGCATGGCCCGTATCACCACATAGGCGATGTAGAGCGAGGTCAGCATCAGTCCGGGGACGAAGGCGGCCGCATAGAGCTTGACCACCGACACGCCGGCGGTGGCACCATAGAGGATGAGCATCACGCTCGGCGGGATGAGGATGCCGAGACAGCCACCCGCGCACACGACGCCCGCCGCGATCTTGGTGTCGTAGCCGGCCCGCAGCATGGCCGGAAAGGCCAGCAACCCCATGAGCGTCACAACCGCGCCGACAATGCCGGTGGCGGTCGCGAACATGGCGCAGGTGATGAGCGTCGCCACCGCGAGCGACCCCGGCATCCACCCCGCCGCGAGCTGAATGGCGCGGAACAGACGATCAAGGATGTTCGCCCGCTCCACCACATAGCCCATGAACAGGAAGAGCGGGATGGAGATGAGCACGTCGTTCGCCATCACGCTGTAGGTGCGCTGGACGAAGAGCTGGAACACCGTGTCGCCGCGGGTGAAGTAGCCGAAGCCCACGCCCAGCGCCATGAGCGTGAAGGCGATGGGAAAGCCGAGCATCAGGAACACGAGGAACAGCACCAGCATCAGGATGCCGAGGGCGGGGTCCGACAACGCAAGCATC
>JASBUY010000154.1 GCA_030147645.1 Aquabacter sp.
AGTTCCTGCACTGGGGCAACCTGTATGAAATCGTGCCCTTCTACGTCCTCATCATCATTCTCATGATCAAGCCTTACGGCCTGTTCGGCACCCGCGATATCGAGAGGGTCTAAAGCCATGGCCATCGACACCATGCGCCCGTGCGGCGACTATAGCACCAGCTACCGCGCCGACCAGACCATCTTCGACACGCGCCTGACCTTCGCCTTCATCGTCGGCGGCATCATCCTGCTGGCGCTGGCGCCGCTGGTCCTCAGCAATTATTATCTGAGCCTGATGATCCAGATCGGCTATCTCGGCATCGCCGCGCTGGGGCTGAACATCTTGGTCGGCTTCTCCGGCCAGATCTCCATCGGCCACGCGGTGTTCTTCGGCTTTGGCGGATTTGCCTCCGCCTTTCTCGCCGAACACGGCGTGCCGGTGCCCATCGCCATCGTGCTGGCGGGGCTGTGGACCACGGCGGTCGGCCTGTTGTTCGGCCTGCCGGCGACGCGGGTGAAGGGGCTCTATCTCGCCATCGCGACGCTGGCGGCCCAGTTCATCCTGCAGGACTTCTTCGTGCGGGCGGCCTGGTTCACCGGCGGCTCCTCGGGCGCGGTGGCGGCGCCGTTCACCATCCTCGGCTTCGACATGTCCGGCGACACGCGGTATTTCTACGTGGTGCTGGTGTTCGTGGTGGTGATGTATCTGTTCGCCGCCAATCTCATGCGCACCCGCGACGGGCGGGCGCTGATCGCGGTGCGCGATCATTATCTCTCGGCCGAGATGATGGGCGTGAACCTTGCCAAATACCGCACCATGGCGTTCGGCATTTCCTCCTTCTACGCCGGCATCGGCGGCGCGCTCTATGCGCACTACATCGGCTATATGTCGGTGGAGGGATTGGACATCCTGTTCTCCATCCAGTTCCTGGCGATGATCATCATCGGCGGGCTCGGCTCGATCATGGGCTCGCTGCTCGGCACGATTTTCATGGTGCTCCTGCCTGAGGTGACGCAGGCGCTCGCGGGCATGCTCCAGGGCAGCGCCATCGATCAGGCGCTGCATCTGAAGGACGGCATCACCTATCTGCGCGAAATGCTGATCGGCGCCGTCATCATCCTGTTCCTGATCTTCGAGCCGGACGGCCTTGCCCACCGCTGGCGCCAGATCAAGGCCTATTGGAAGCTCTATCCCTTCTCGTACTGACGAAAAAAGGCGGCGCAGACCGCCCCTCAAGACCCGACGGAAACACCAAGGAGAGATCCATGAAGAAGATCGCGTTGTCCCTGGTCTCGGCCCTCGCACTCGCCACTGCGGCGCCGGCCTTGGCTCAGTCCATCAATATCGGCCATCTCGCCGACTATTCCGGCGGCACCTCGGACGTGGGCCAGCCCTATGGCCAGGGCGTCCAGGACTCCATCGCCTACATCAACAAGAATGGCGGGGTGAACGGAAAGCAGATCAATTCCGACTTCGTCGAATATGGCTATCAGGTGCCGCGCGCGCTGGCGGCGTTCAAGAAGTGGGTGGGCACCGAGAAGGTGGTTGCCATCCAGGGCTGGGGCACGGCCGACACCGAGGCGCTGGTCGCCATGGTGACCAAGGAAGAGATTCCCTATTATTCCGGCTCATACTCGGCCTCCCTCACCGACCCGAAGGGCAAGGTGAACGAGAAGAGTGAGCGCGCCGCGCCGTTCAACTTCTTCTACGGCCCGTCCTATTCCGACGCCGCCCGCGCCATGGTGCAGTGGGCCGCCGACGACTGGAAGGCGAAGGGCGGGCAGGGCAAGCCCAAATGGGTGCATATGGGTGCCAACCACCCCTATCCCAATTCGCCCAAGGCGGCGGCGGAAGCCTATGCCAAGGAACTGGGCTTCGAGGTGCTGGACCCCATCACCTTCGCGCTGACCCCCGGTGACTACACCGCCCAGTGCCTCACCCTGAAGCAGTCCGGCGCCAATTACGCCTATCTCGGCAATACGGCGGGCTCCAACATCTCGGTGCTCAAGGCGTGCGAGACGGCGGGCGTAAAGGTGCAGTTCCTCGGCAATGTGTGGGGCATGGGCGAAGAAGCGATGAAGGCCGCCGGCTCCGCCGCCAACGGCCTTGTCTTCCCGCTCCGCACGGCCGTCACCGGGACCGGCAATGCGCCGGGCCTTGCCACCTTCAAGGACATTTCCAAGATGTCCGATCCGAGCGGCAACGCCTATCGCACCGTGCATTACATGGCCGCCGTTTGCACCGTCATGTACATGAAGGAAGCGATGGAATGGGCGGACAAGAATGGCGGCGTGACCGGCGTCAAGATCCGTGACGGAATGTACCAGAAGGCCAACTGGGTGCCGAAGGGCACGGAAGGGGTCTGCGTGCCTTCCACCTGGACGACGTCCGACCATCGCGGCACGACCACGGTTGAGCTCTATCGCGCCGTCGTGAAGGGCGCGACAGACGCGCCGCTCGCCGATCTCGTGAAGAGCGGCGCCATCGGCCTCGATAAGGTCGCCACCATCCAGCTGCCGCGCAAGACCGAGCTTCAGGGCTGGTGAGCGCAAGTCTGTGCGGGGCCGTCATGGCCGGGCTTGTCCCGGCCATCCACGCGGCTCCGCAGGGACGACGCCTCGGGGAGAGCCGTGGATGCCCGGGACAAGCCCGGGCATGACGACACTGAAAGTCGAAGGTCCGCCATGTCCAACGCCGCGCTGAAGATCGACCGCGAAGCCGCGCCCCTCGCGGAGGCGGCGCCGCCCATGCTGGCGGTGAACAATATCGAGGTGGTCTATAACGACGTCATCCTCGTGCTGCGTGGGCTTTCACTGAAGGTGCCGCAAGGCCAGATCGTGGCGCTGCTTGGCTCCAACGGGGCGGGCAAGTCCACCACGCTTAAGGCCATTTCGGGACTTTTGAAGTCCGAGGACGGCGAGATCACGCGCGGCGATATCTCCTTCCTCGGCGAACGCATCAACGGCATCGACCCGGACAAGATCGTGCGGCGCGGCATTTTCCAGGTGATGGAGGGGCGCCGCATCGTCTCCGACATGACGGTGCTGGAAAATCTCCGCCTCGGCGCCTTCACCCGCCGCGACAATGGCGTGAAGGACGATATCGAGCGCGTCTATGGCTACTTTCCCCGCTTGAAGGAGCGCACCGGCCTTGCCGGCTACCTCTCCGGCGGCGAGCAGCAGATGCTGGCCATCGGCCGCGCCATGATGGCCCGGCCCAAGCTGATCCTCATGGACGAGCCGTCCATGGGCCTCTCGCCGCTCCTGGTGAAGGAGGTCTTCTCCATCATCAAGCAGCTCAACCGGGACCTTGGCGTCACCATTCTGCTTGTGGAGCAGAATGCCCGTGTCGCGCTCTCTGTGGCGGATACCGGCTACATCATGGAGCAGGGTAAGATCGTGCTGGACGGCACGGCCGAGCAATTGGCATCCAACGAGGACGTGAAGGAATTCTATCTCGGCCAGGGCGGCGGAGAGGAGCGCAAGTCATTCAAGAACTTGAAATCCTTCAAGCGCCGCAAACGGTGGCTGTGACGCATTGGCACCCGGTGGCCGTCATGGCCGGGCTTGACCCGGCCATCCACGGGGTTCCGCCGGGTGCGACATTGGAAGCCCGTGGATGCCCGGATCAAGTCCGAGCATGACGGTCTGGCAGCCCCGAAGCCGCGCAGGCCAGTCCTCCCTCTCCGCCTGCGGGCAAGGGTTGGAGAGGGGGAAGGCCGGGAGCAGCCGGACCAGACTCGCAGAGAGGCAAGATGACCGACACGAAGCGCTTCTACGACGCCCTTGAAACCCGCGATCCCCAGGCGCGGGAGGATGCGCTGATGGCGGCGCTGCCGGCACAGATCGCCACAGCGAAGACGCGCTCGGCCTATTTCGCTGACCTGCTGAAGGATGTGGACCCCGGCGCGGTCACGAGCCGCGCGGCGCTGGCGAGGCTGCC
>JASBUY010000166.1 GCA_030147645.1 Aquabacter sp.
GGCCAGCTCGACCTCGGGGGCACGTTGCTTGTGGACGTGACGAGCGTCGCGGCGGCGGGCGCGCCCACCTCCGATCTGCTGACCGCCGAACGGGTCACGGTCCAGGGCGTCTCGGTGGTGCCCTATGCCGTCAAGGGACTACTGCCCGGCAGCTTCACGGTGCTCAAGGCGGATACGGTCACGTCGAGCCGTGAAGCGGTGTCCGGCGCCAGCGCCGCGAGCCCGATTTCCTGGGCGGTGACCGCAGCCAGCAATGCCATGGTGGTGACGCCCTCCGCCAATTTCGTGGGCAAGGCGCCCACGAAGCTCACGGACACGGAGCGCTCCGTCCTGACCAGCCTGCAGAATGCCTGGAACGCCTCCAACGCGGACATGGCCGGCACCTTCGCCAACATGGCGAACCTCAGCACCGCCGCGCAATACGAACTCGCCATCGGCAGCCTTGCCACCGCCGAAAGCCTCGGCCAGCCGGCCTCGAACCAGACCATGGTAGCGCGAAAGTCGCTCAATGCCGCCTTGAGCTGCCCGGTCTTCGAGGGCGACAGCCTGCTGATCCGTGAGTCCCAATGCCTGTGGACGCGCATCACCGGCGCGCGCATGGAGCAATATGGTGGCGGCGATTATGAGGGCTTCACGCAAGATGCGGTGACCTATCGCATGGGCGCCCAGTGGGAGTTCGCGCCAAACTGGTTCGTGGGCGCGACGGCGGGCTTCACCACGAGCTGGCTCACCACCAGCGACGGGTTGAACCGCATTGACGGCAATAGCGGCGACGTCGCCGTCGCCCTCAAGCACCAGATGGGATCCTGGCTGTTCGCGGGCGCGCTGCACGGCAGCTATGGCCGGTTCGAATCCGACAACATCTTCACCATCGGGCCCGACACCTGGCAGGCGGAGAACAGTTCTGACGTGTGGACCGCCGGCCTGCGTCTGCGGGCGGCCTACGAGTTCGCCTTCACCAACTGGTATCTGCGGCCCTATGCCGACCTCGACGTGCTCTACACCTACATGCCCGGCTATTCGCTGAGCGGAGATGGCGCCACGCTGCAGGCGGGGTCCATGAAAGGCACCAGCGTCGCCCTGGAACTGGCGGTGGAGGCAGGCACCCGCGTCGACCTTGCGGGCGCCGGCTGGCTGCGGCCCTATGCGGTGGCAGGCGTGACCTTCCTCGGCGGCGAGACCCTGACCCAGGACGTGCAATTCTCGGACGGCGGAGGCACGGGCATCAGCTTCACCTCCACCTCCAACATGCCCGATGCCTTCCTCGATCTCGGGGCCGGCCTGCAATTCATGGGGCATGACAAATACGAACTGCGCGGGGAATATCGCGCACAGATCGCGGAAGACTTCCTGAACCAGGAGCTTGCCTTGCGCATGTCCGTGCGCTTTTGAAAACACAAGCGGGGCGGATCAATGCCGCCCCGCGCCCATGGGATAGACAAGCGCTTGCGCTGTCTTGACTTGGCGCCGGAGCGCTCATCAGAGTGACGCGCAATCGGCCCCGGGGATCGGTGTGACGGACATTCGCCTCGCCTTAATCAATGCAAACACCACGAGCGCCATGACCGAGCGCATGACGCGCCAGGCCCAAGCCATGGCCCCTGCGGGCGTCGTCATCGAAGGACTAACGGCGCCGCGCGGTGCGTCCTACATCTCGACACCCGAAGCGGCGGAGGATGCCGCCCGCGTGGTTGCGGAGATGGCGGAGATTTTGGCACAGGGGCAGGCGTACCAGGGCGTGATGATCTCCTGCTTCGGGGACCCGGGCCTCTTCGCGGCGCGGACGCGCCTGAGCGTGCCGGTGCTCGGCATGGCGGACGCCTCCTGCCATGTGGCGACCCAGCTAGCGGACCGTTTCGCCATCGTCACGGGCGGGCGGGCCTGGGGGCCGATGCTGGAGGCGTTCGTGGAGCGGATCGGCCTCGCCTCGCGCTTTGCCGGCGTGCGGACGCTGGATCTGACGGGCGACCGGATTGCCGCCGATCCGCTCCGCGCGGAAGCTCTGGTTCTGAGGGAGATCGAAGCCGCGCACCAAAAGGGCGCGGACGCGGTGGTGCTGGGCGGGGCGGGGCTCGTCGGCTTCGCGGAGCGCCTTTCGCCGCAAAGCCCCGCTCTGGTGCTCGATTCCCTCGCCTGCCTCGTCTCGCAAGCCTGCGCCATGGCGCAGTTCGGCTTCCGCCCGAAGCAGACCTGACTCCAGCGCGCCGTCAGGCCCTTCTGCTCTTAAGCGCGCCTCGGCGAGCCCAAGCGCTCAGGGGCGGCGGGGGACAGGCGTCAACCGCCGGTTCCGTCCAGCCTGCGGCTCATGCGTCGGTGGGAGCACAATACAGCTCGTAGAGCGTCTCCAACACCTTGCGGACCTCCGGGCTGGCGAGCCGGTAGTAGATGGTCTGCCCGTCGCGCCGTGTGGCGACAAGACCCTGAAGGCGCATCTTGCTTAAGTGCTGGGACAAGGCGGACTGGTTCAGTCCGGCGACCACCGCGAGATCGCCGACCGAGCATTCCCGTTCCACCAGATGACACAGCACCAGCAGCCGCTTGGCATTGGCCATGGAGGCGAGAAGCGCGGCCGCTTCCTCCGCCCGCGCCTCGAGGACGGCGAGAGCGGAGTCTGTGGGGGCGGGAGAAATGGCATTTGACATATTAGAAGATTCGCATATTAGTTACTGCTAACTTATATGAGGAGCTCTCGATGGTCAATGTCGGAACGGTCGATCGCGTCCTGCGGGCGCTGGTGGGACTTGCTTTGCTTGCCATGCCCTTCATCCCCGCCGCAAGCGCGGCGCTTGCGGAGATGGGGACCTGGATCTGGATTCTGCCGGCCCTGGGCCTGGTGCTGCTTCTCACCGCCCTGTTCCGCTTTTGCCCGGCCTACCGGCTGCTGGGTATCCGGACCTGTTCCCTGAAGTGATGGAGTGCGTGGCGATGACCACCTTTACGCCTGCCGCATCTCTATTCGGCGGGATGCTCATCGGCGCTTCCGCCGTATTGCTCATGGCGACGCAGGGTCGGATTGCCGGCATCAGCGGCATCGCGGCGCGACTGCTGCCCATGGGCGAGCGGAACGGTCGCGCCGCTGCGCTGGCCTTTGTGCTCGGCTTGGTCGCTGCGCCTTTCGTGGTGTCGGGCCTAGGGGGCGGCCCCGTGGTTCAGTCCATGTCCGGCAATCTCTGGCTCATGGCGGCTGCCGGCTTTCTGGTGGGGTTCGGCTCAGTGTGGGGCAGCGGCTGCACCAGCGGCCATGGTGTCTGCGGCATAGCCCGCCTGTCGCCCCGCTCCCTGGTGGCCACGCTCGTCTTCATGGCGGCGGC
>JASBUY010000172.1 GCA_030147645.1 Aquabacter sp.
AAGGCCCAGCCGGACGTGATCGTGCTGGATCTTGAAATGCCGGGCATGGACGGCCTGACCGCCCTTCCCTTGATCCTGGAGCGCCGCCCCGGCGTCTCGGTTCTCGTGGCATCCGCCCTCACGCGGCGCGGCGCGGAAGTGAGCCTGAAGGCGCTGACTCTGGGCGCCGCCGACTATCTGCCGAAGCCCGATGCCGCCCAAGGCATGGCTGCGGCGGACGAGTTCCGCCGCGAACTCACCACCAAGGTGCGCAGCCTTGGCAACCGCATCCTGAAGCGCGCCCAGCCGCGCGCGCCCATCGGCCCGGCCGTGGCGCCCGCCGCCGAGAAGCCGGTCGCCGACAGGCCCGCGGCGCCTCAGCCGGTGGCAGAGAAGCCCGCCGCGAGCGCTCCGGCGGCCGCGATGCCGCTGCGCACGCGCCAGGCGGAAACCCGCCCGGACAAGCTCAAGCCCTATTCCATGACGCCGCCGGCCATTCTCGCCATCGGTAGTTCAACGGGCGGGCCGCAGGCGCTGACGCGCCTGTTCGGCGATATCGGAAAGTCCATTGGCAATCTGCCGACGGTGGTGGTGCAGCACATGCCCGCGACCTTCACCGCGATCCTCGCCGAGCATATTTCGCGCGCCGCCGGCCGGCCCGCCCGCGAGGGCGTGGACGGACAATTGGTGGAAGCAGGCCACATCTATGTGGCGCCCGGCGGGTTCCACATGGTGCTGGAAAAGCAGGGCAAGGACACGGTCATCCGCATCCAGGACACCGAGCCGGTCAATTTCTGCAAGCCGGCGGTGGATCCGATGTTCCGCACCGTGGCGGAGATCTATGGCCGCGCGACTCTCGCCATGGTGCTCACCGGCATGGGGTCGGACGGCGCCAACGGTGCGCGCCTGATCACCGGCGCAGGGGGAAGCGTGATCGCACAGGACGAAGAATCAAGCGTGGTGTGGGGCATGCCCGGAGCCGTGGTGGCGGCCGGCGCCTGTTCCGACATCCTGCCGATCGGCGAGATCGGGAAGAAGGTTACACGCATATTGACGGGGGGACGCGCATGATTTCGCCAAGCGACTACGACTTTTTGCGCTCCTATCTGAAGACCAAGTCCGGCTTGGTCCTCACGGAGGATAAGCATTATCTGTTGGAGAGCCGGCTCGATCCCGTGATCCGCCGCTTCGCGCTCCAGGACATGGCGCGCCTCGCCAAGGGGCTGCGCGAGAACCAGCCGCTCGGCCTCGCCGAGGCGGTCATCGAGGCGATGACCACCAACGAGTCGCTGTTCTTCCGCGACAAGCGCCCGTTCGATCTGCTGACCACCGAGATGCTGCCGGCGCTGGCCAAGTCGCGGCGCAACCACCAGACGCTGCGCATCTGGTGCGCCGCCGCCTCGACCGGCCAGGAGCCCTACTCCATCGCCATGGCGCTGAAGGACAACGCCCATCTGCTCGGCGGCCGCAAGGTGGAGATTCTCGGAACCGACCTGTCCACCGAAGTGCTCGCCCGCGCGGAATCGGGCATCTACAACCAGTTCGAGGTCCAGCGTGGCCTGCCCATCCAGTTGCTGCTGAAGCATTTTAGCAAGGTGGGCGACCAGTGGCAGATTTCCGCGGACCTGCGCGGCATGGTGAAGTATCGCAAGCTGAACCTGCTCGATTCCTTCGCCATGCTCGGCGTGTTCGACATCGTCTTCTGCCGCAACGTGCTGATCTATTTCGACGTGCCCACCAAGGAGAACATCCTCGGCCGCATCGCGAAGTGCATGGCGCCGGATGGCTATCTGCTGCTGGGCGGCGCCGAGACGGTCATGGGCATTTCGGACGCCTTCGTGCCGGGGGCAAAGCCCGGCTACTACATCCCCAAGGCCCGCGCCATGGAAGCGCTCGCCTAGCGCACGTTCCGATCTGATTCACCGATCAGGTTGATTCAACCTGATCGGATCAGGCTCTAGCGCATGCGTCGAGCAGCCTGCGCCGCAGGCTGATCGGTTCTCTATCCATCATTGGGAGACGGAATGACCGATCCGGCAGCGCCGGATCCGTGTCAGTAAACCTCGCTCGCGTCCAGAGCGTCGAGGGCCAGCGCGATGCTGCCGGTCATCAGCATGGTGTTTTCAATCTCGGCCGTGCTGAAGTAGCCCGCCGCGCGGGCATGCAGCACGAGCACCGCCCGCACGCGCCCCTGCAATTTCACCGGAAACGCCGCGCTCGCCCCGGCGCCGAGGCCGGCCAGTCCATGGGCATTGTCCGCCGCCGCCTCGCGCGTGCCGAACGCCACCTTGACCAAAGGCGACACGTCGCCGGGCGCGGGGCCTGAGGCCGCGGCCACTTGAATGCGCCCCTGCGGATCCATGGTGCAAATCTGCGCCTGCGCATAGATGCCGGTCTCCATGAGGGTCCGGCACACCCGCTCGAACAGGCCGACGCGGCTGTCCGCCTGTCCCACCAGAGCGGCGATGGCCCGCACCAGGGTGCAGCGCTCGCCGAGCAGGCGTACCCGCTCCTCCAGCCGGGCGCGCTCCAGCAATTGCCCGGCCTGCCGGCCAATGGTGCCGAACAGGTCCATGAGATCGGCATCGGGCGGGCGGACCATGTCGGCGAACAGGCAGATGACGCCCGACACCCGGCCGCGCATGTAAACCGGGAAGGCCACCGCCGAGCGCAGACCGGCGGCCAGCGCGCTGTCAGGGTGCAGGAAAGCCTGCTCACTGGCCACATCCGGAATCCAGACCGGCGCCTCGGCGCGCCAGACCCGGCCGGGCACGCCGTGGCCGCGCAGGAATGTTAGGCCGCGCGTGCGTTGAACGAATTGCTCCACAGCGGGAAGGTCCCGGTGCCAGGTGGCCAAATGGGCCAGGTGGTCCTCCGCGTCCACCGTCTCCCACAGATCGCCAAGCGCGAAGCCGCCCTTGGTGCAGATGGCCTTCAGCATGGCGGTGGCGCATTCGGCGACGCTGGTGCCCTGGTCGAGGGCGGCGGTGACCGCGCCTTGCATCTCCGCGCGCCATTGGCTGGCGGAGCGGCGCGCCATTTCCACTTCCAATTGGCGCGAGCGGTCGGACAGCTCGCTCATCAGGCAGTGATTCTCGAAGATGCGGCCGAGATAGGAGGCGAAGATGTTGAGCAGGCGCTCGTCGTCCGCCGTGAAGGATTCCCCGCTGATGCGGCTGGTGGCGCAGATCCAGCCATATTGGCGGGTCGGCGAGCGCACCGGCACGACGATCATGGCGCCGACCGGCGGATAGGCCCAGGGCAGGCCGAAATCGTCCGCATCCCCCACCGGCCCGGAGCGGCGCAGCGGCCCGGTGGCGGAGAGCGGGACGGGATGGGGGATGGAACTGGTGAGCCCGGCTTCCACCGCCGCCGCCGCCTCGTCGGAGAGGCCGCTCACCGCGACGAAGGAGGTGGCGGCCGCGCCCGGCTCCCAGAGCGCCACCACCGCATGGCGCGCCGCGACCAGGTCGCGGGTCCAGCGGCAGACCGTCTTCACAAGCTGGCTCGGCTCGCGCTCGGCGCTGATCTGGAGACACATCTCGATGAGCGCCATGAGGCGGCTCGTGGTCCATTCCAGTTCGTCGGCGGTCTTAACCAGCTTGTCGGCCACGAGGCGCATGTAATGGCGCTCGCCCACTTCACCCTGGGCCCCGGCGGCAGCTGCGTCAGTCTCGCCGGCGAGCAGGCCCTGGACGACGTTCAGCACCTCTTCCGGGTCCGCCGGCTTCGTGAGCACCTGGCGCACGCCGCAGGCGCGGGCGAGGCTCAGAGCCTCGCGCTCATTGAAATGCGCCGTATAGAAGATGACCGGAATGTCCGCGAGCGCCGGTTCGCGCCGCAGCGCCTGCACCAGCTCATAGCCGTCGCCCGAGGGCATCAGAATGTCGGAAATGATGAGATCGGGAGACTCGGCGCGCGCCAGTTCCAAGGCCGACCAGCCATCCAGCGCCTCGACGATGGCAAAGCCGCCATGCTTGAGGACGGTCGCGAGGAATTCGCGATTCACCGCGTGATCGTCCACGATCAAAATCTTGGCCAATTGCGCTCTTCCCTGCCCCCGCACCCACACGGGTGCCCCCTCCCCTGGCATGCCGATTGGTGCTCTGGATTGGGTGTTTTATGTGGCCGCGGCCCGGACCCGGCCGTTCGGGGTGCAGCGGTCGGATCGTATCCAATTTTGCCCTCCCCGCAAGAGGGAGGGGCGCGGAAACAAACGGGGAAAAGCCTTCCAGCCGTTACATTTCTGTCACAACCTTGGCCCGTGAAGGAATTGCGTCGATACGTGAGGCTGTAAATAATTCGCGCTTAGCGCGAAGGACGCCAGACGCGGCCGACGCGGTACATCCTTACGTTCGAGCATCCTCCAGGATCATCCGCGCCGCCTTCTCGCCGATCATGATGGTGGGCGAATTGGTATTGCCCGAGGGGATGGTGGGCATGACCGAGGCATCCGCCACCCGAAGGCCCTCGATGCCGATGACGCGCAGGCGCGCATCCACCACCGCATTGGGATCGGAAGCGAGGCCCATGCGGGCGGTGCCCACGGGATGGAAGATGGTGGTGCCCACCTGCCCGGCCGCGAGGGCGAGCGCGGTGTCGTCGTCGCTGGAGACGGCAGGACCGGGCAACGTCTCTTGCGGAGAGAAGGCGCTGAGCGCCGGGCGCCCGACGATGCGCCGGGCGACACGGATGGAGTTGGCGGCGACCTCGCGGTCCTCGTCGGTGGCAAGATAATTGGGCCGGATCTCCGGCGCGGCGGTCGGGTCGGCGCTCTTCAGGCGGATGGTGCCGCGCGAGGTGGGGCGCAGGTTGCACACGCTCATGGTGAAGGCGGGATAGCGGTGCAGCGGGTCGCCGAACTTGTCCAAGGAGAGCGGCTGGACATGGAATTCCAGGTCCGCGCGCTCCTTGTCGGGCGACGAGCGTGTGAAGATGCCAAGCTGCGAGGGCGCCATGGTCAGCGGCCCCTTGCGGAACAGCGCATATTCCACGCCCATGCCGAGCCGGCCGAAGAGCGAATGATAGCGCTCGTTCAAGGTGCCGATGCCCGAGACCTTGTAGATCAGGCGCAGTTGCAGATGGTCCTGCAGGTTCGCGCCCACGCCCGGCTTGTCCAGCGCCACCGGGATGCCACGCTCCTGAAGATGCGCGCCGGGGCCGATGCCCGACAGCATGAGAAGCTGCGGCGAGCCGAGCGCCCCGGCGGCCAGGATCACCTCGCGGCGGGCCTTGAGGGTGCGGCTCTCGCCATTCATGCGCACCTGGACGCCGGTGGCGCGCCCGCCCTCCACCACCACCTTCTCCACATGGCCGGCGGTAATGAGGTCGAGATTGGGGCGCGAGAGCACCGGCTTCAGGAACCCGCGCGCGGCGCTCCAGCGCAGGCCCTTCTTCTGGTTGACGTGGAAGTAGCAGCTTCCCTCATTGTCGCCGGTGTTGAAGTCGTCGATGGCCCGGATGCCGTCCTCGGCGGCGGCGCGGCGCACAGCGTCCAGCAGCGGCCAGGTGATGCGGGGAAATTCCACATGCCATTCCCCACCCTTGCCGTGATGGGCATTGGGGCCGAGGAAATGGTCCTCGTGCGCCTTGAACAAGGGCAGCACGTCGTCCCAGCCCCAGCCGGGCAGGCCGAGCTGGCGCCAATGGTCATAGTCCCCCGCCTGCCCGCGCATATAGATCATGGCATTGATGGCCGAGGAGCCGCCGATGGTCTTGCCGCGCGGATAGGACAAGGCGCGGCCATTGAGGCCCGCTTCCGGCTCGGTCTTGAAGCACCAGTCGGCGCGGGGATTGCCGATGGCGAACAGATAGCCCACGGGGATGTGGAACCAGATCCAGTTGTCGCGCCCGCCCGCCTCGATCACTGCGACACGGTTGGCCGGGTCCGCTGAGAGGCGGTTGGCGAGCACGCAGCCCGCCGAGCCCGCGCCCACGACGATATAGTCATAGCTGTCCCCTGCCCCGTCCTGCGGCGCCATGATGGCGTCCTCCCCTGTTCCTTTTTTCGGCGCGGACTTTGGTCCGACCCGGAGCCGACTTCAAGCACTGCCTTGGGCGGAGACGCGGGGCGCAGCGTCCCCCAACGCGCCGGGATGCGCGTTGGGGGTCTCCGAATGCACAACTTTTAGTTGATTAGAATTAAGAATACATCTTTAATCCCAAGATATCCCCCGCATTGGGAAGGCCACCAGCCATGAAACGTAGCCAAGTCACAGCGGGCCTCTGCCTCGCATTCTCCCTCTCCCTTTCCTCCGACGCGTTCGCGACCATGCTTCGATGGCCCCCAGGTGGGCGCTGCAACGCGGCCAATTATGCCACCATTTCTTCGCGCGCCGCGGATACCGGGATAATTTTACAAAAAATTCCAACGTCCACGACCCAATTTGCCGTTGTAAATATTCAGCCTTCAAATATAAATGCTCAGATTCCGCGCAACGTCCGCAGCTGCTACATGCGCATTAACCCGGCGGGAAACCGATATTGCTTTATTGGACGGTCAAACGCGACAGTTCAAGCAGTGGATGTACGCGGAACGACCAGCAATGTCGGACTCAGAGCCTGCGAATGACAGGCGGAGCGCGCCCCGCTAAGTCGGGGATCGGTTGAACTGCGCCGAGGATGTCGGGGCCGGTCAGGTGGAAACAGCTGACCGGTCATTGCAGACTTACCCGGCGCGCGCCTCCGCCTCCGCCTCGTGTTGCAAGGCGCGCAGCAGGGACATGAAGCGCTCGCCCTGGACCAGCACGTGGGCGCGTAGGCATATGGCGGCCTCCTCCCCGTCCCCCGCCGCCAGCGCCGCCAGGATCGCCTCATGCTCGGCGAAGGAGGCCTCCATCCGGCGGGGCGCGCGCAGTTGAAGCCGCCGATAGGGCTGAAGCCGCACCTGGTGGCGGCGCGCCTCTTCCGCCATCACGCGGTTGGCGGTCGCGGCATAGATGGCCTGATGGAACACGGCGTTCGCCGGATAATAGGCGGCCTCGTCGCCCGCCCGAACGGCGGCCGCGCAGGCGGCGTGGGCCGCCTCCAGCGCGGCGCGATCCGAAGGTCCCATGCGCTGGGCAGCGAGGCGCGCGCAGGCGGCCTCGATCTCCGCCATGAATTCGAACGAGTCCACCAGCGCCTGGGGGCCGAGCAGGGTCACGTAGGCGCCCCGGCGGGGCTTGATCTCCACGAGGCCGGACGCCGCCAGCTGGATCAGCGCTTCGCGGATGGGCGTGCGCGAGACCGCGAAGCGTTCCGCAAGGCCCGCCTCGTCGAGCCGCTGGCCCGGCCGCAGGCGGCCCTCCACAATCTCTTCCTCCAGCGCCTCGCGCAGCCGCGGCGTGGCTTCCCCGCGCATGACTCGCCCTCCCGACTTTCCATCATCATAATGCAAGTGTCTTTTTCTTGCATACTTGATTGTTGACTTTCCATACGAAGGGGCGCTTCAATTGTCGCGTTCAGGAGGCTTTGTCCCCATGGCCCGTGATCGCCGTGCTTCCCACCCCCCTGCGAAGGACGCCTTGCCAAGGCGGGCTGTCCCCTGTCCCATGGCAGGCACGCGAACGGAACGGAGCTGAGGCCATGGCGGGCGAAACGAGCTTCTTCGGGGACCTTCTCACCACCATCGCGGACCGGGGCCGCGCCCTGCTGGACCGCAATGCGCGGGTCAGCGGCGCAACGCGCGCGGCGACCCTGGTGGAGCGGTGCGAGCATCTGCTGACCGGGCGCGGCGAAGCCTCCGGCGTCGCGCTCGCCACCGACATTCTCGCGCGCTACCAGCGCATGAAGACCGGCGAGCGCATCGCCTTTTTCGAGCAGCTTCTGGAGACCTTCGGCCCCGACACGGCGCGCCTCGACGCCGCCATCGCGGCCCATGCGGCCAAGCCCTCGGACGCGACCGTCACCGAGCTTCACGCCGCGAGCGAACCGCGCCGGCAGGAATTGTTCCGCCGCCTCAACCTCGCACCCGGCGCCACGCTGAAACTGGTGCGGATGCGCGAGGACCTGATGGACGCCATGGTCCATCGCCGCGATCTCGCGCCCGTGGACCGGGACTTCGGCCACCTCTTCTCCTCCTGGTTCAACCGGGGCTTCCTGGTGCTGCGCCGCATCGATTGGTCCACCCCGGCCAACGTGCTGGAAAAGATCATCCGCTACGAGGCGGTCCACGAGATCACCGACTGGAACGATCTGCGCGCCCGCGTGGAATCGCCGGACCGGCGCTGCTTCGCCTTTTTCCATCCCGCGCTCGTGGACGAGCCGCTGATCTTCGTGGAAGTCGCGCTCATGAAGGAGGTGCCCGGCGCCATCCGGCCCATCCTCGACCAGCGCCGCGAGGTGATGGACCCGGCCGCAGCCACGACCGCAGTCTTCTATTCCATCTCCAACTGCCAGCGGGGCCTCGCCGGCGTATCCTTCGGCCATTTCCTCATCAAGCAGGTGGTGGAGGATGTCAGCCGGGAGATTCCCTCGCTCTCGGTGTTCGTGACGCTCTCGCCGGTGCCGGCCTTCCGCGCCTTCGTGGATGCGCAGCGCAAGCTGGAGCCGAACGCGCTGCTCACCCCCGCCGACCGTAAGGCGCTCGACATGCTCGACGAGCCCGGATGGGAAGAGCGGCCCGAGGCGGTGGCCGAACTGACCCCGGTCGTGAACGCGCTGGCCGCGCATTATTTCCTGGTGGCGAAATCCTCCAAGGGCCGCCCGCTCGATCCTGTCGCCCGCTTCCATCTGGGCAATGGCGCGCGGCTGGAACGCATCAACGCCATGGGCGACCTCTCGCGCAAGGGCATCGCCCAGGCCGCCGGCCTCATGGTCAATTACCGCTACGTGCTCGCCGACATCGAGAAGAACCACGAGGCTTTCGCCGGCAAGGGCGAGATCGTGGCGAGCGCGGCCGTCCGCAAACTCCTGCGCGGGGATTCCTCGCGCGCATTGGTCCCGACGAAATGAGCCAGACGAACCATCTGATTTCCGCCATCCGCGCGGCCATGCCCGGCCTCGATGCCCCACTCGTCACCCATCCCGGCGGCGGGATGGAGACCTATGGCGACGCCCTCGCTGCCTCCGGCCGCCTCGCCAACCTGCTGGTGGCGCGCGGCGTAAAGCCCGGCGACCGGGTGGCGGTGCAGGTGGACAAATCCTGGACCGCATTGGTGGTCTATCTCGCCGCCGTGCGGGCGGGCGCCGTCTATCTGCCGCTCAACACCGCCTATACCCTGGCTGAAGTTGAATATTTCCTCTCGGACGCGGAGCCGGCCCTGTTCCTGTGCCGCCCGGAGATCGAGGCCGAGGCACGGGCGCTCGCGACCCGGTTGGGTGTCGCCTGCGTGGAGACCTTGGGGGCGGACGGCACCGGCTCCCTGACCCGCGCCGCGCAGGGCCTCTCGCCCGATTTTGCCGACGTGCCGCGCGGCCCGTCCGACCTCGGCGGCATCCTCTACACGTCCGGCACCACGGGGCGCGCCAAAGGCGCCATGCTGAGCCACGACAACCTGCTCTCCAACGCTTTGACATTGCGGGACTATTGGCGCTTCACGCGGGACGATGTGCTGATCCACGCTTTGCCCATCTTCCACACCCACGGCCTATTCGTGGCCACCAACATCATCCTGCTCGCCGGCGCGCGGATGATCTTCTGCCCGAAGTTCGACGCGGGCGAATGCCTCTCTTTGATGCCCCAGGCCACGAGCCTGATGGGCGTGCCGACCTTCTACACACGCCTCCTCGACCATCCCGGCCTCACGCCTGAGGCCACCGCGCATATGCGCCTGTTCGTCTCCGGCTCCGCCCCGCTGCTCGCCGAGACCCACCGCGCCTTCAAGGAGCGCACCGGGCAGGCGATCCTGGAGCGCTACGGCATGACCGAGACCGGCATGAACACATCCAACCCCTATGACGGCGACCGCCGCGCGGGGACGGTGGGCTTCCCCCTCCCCGGCATCGACCTGCGCGTCACCTCGCCCGAGACCGGCGCCGTGCTCGGCACCGATGAGATCGGCATGATCGAGGTGAAGGGGCCGAACGTGTTCCAGGGCTATTGGCGCATGCCGGAAAAGACCGCCTCGGAATTCCACGACGGCTTCTTCATCACAGGCGACCTCGGCAAGGTGGATGGCGACGGCTACGTCCATATCGTCGGGCGCGGCAAGGACCTCGTCATCACCGGCGGCTTCAACGTCTATCCCAAGGAAGTGGAGAATGAGATCGACGCCCTGCCCGGCGTGGTGGAGAGCGCGGTCATCGGCGTGCCCCACACGGACTTCGGCGAGGGGGTGACGGCGGTGGTCGTCCTGGCCAAAGGCGCGACCCTCACCGAAGCGCAGATCCATGCCGCCTTGGAAGCGCGGCTGGCCAAGTTCAAGTTGCCGAAGAAAATCGAGTTCGTCGCGGACCTGCCCCGCAATACCATGGGCAAAGTGCAAAAGAATATCCTGCGCGAAACCTATAAGGATATCTATACTCACGTTGCGTAAATCGGAGCGGCGCCAACCGCTCCTCCGCCCGGCCGTCCGCCGGGACCAGACGGGCCTGAAGGGTCCGGAATAACCCGGTAACAAGCCGGGAATCAGACACCAGAAAGACCGAGGAAAATCCGGTCAATGGGAGGAATAAATGACCTGTTCTTTCGATCCGCGGAGCCTTGCCCGCGCCTCCGCCTTTGCCGCCGTGCTCCTGTGCGCGGGCGTCCCCGCCCTTGCCCAGGACATCACGCTTCGCGCCTCGCACCAGTTTCCCGGCGGCAAGGGAGACCCGCGCGACGAGATGGTGCAGATGATCGCCCGGGACGTGGAAGCCGCCAATGTCGGGCTGAAAATCCAAGTCTTTCCAGGGGCTTCCCTGTTCAAGCCGGCCGAGCAATGGGGCGCCCTGACCAAGGGGCAGCTGGACATCTCGTCCTTCCCCCTGGACTACGCCTCGGGCCGCGTGCCGCAGTTCTCGGTCACCCTCATGCCCGGCCTGGTGCGCAATTTCGACCGCGCCGAGCGGCTGAACACCTCGCCCTTCATGGCGGACATCAAGAAGATCGTCGAAGACAACGGCGCCATCGTCATCGCAGACGCCTGGTTGTCCGGCGCCTTTGGATCGAAAAAGGACTGCATCAAGGGACCGGACAGCATCAAGGGACAGGTCACGCGGGCCGCTGGTCCCGCCTTTGAACAGATGCTTGCGGCGGCAGGAGCCTCCATCGCCTCCATGCCGTCTTCGGAAATCTATTCCGGTATGCAGACGGGCGTGCTGGATGCGACCAATACGTCTTCGGAAAGCTTCGTCTCCTACCGCCTGTTCGAGCAGGTGAAGTGCCTCACCGCCCCCGGCGCCAATGCCCTCTGGTTCATGTACGAACCCGTCCTCATCTCCAAGCAGGTCTTCAACCGCCTTAAGCCCGAGCAGCAAAAGGCGATTTTGGCCGCCGGCAAGAAGGCCGAGGCCTGGTTTGCGCAGGAAGCGCGCAAGGGCGACCAGAAGCTGGTGGACGCGTTCAAGAAGGCCAATGTGGAGGTCATCGAAATGTCCTCCGCAGATTATGACGCCTGGCTCAAGGTCGCGCAGGACAGTTCCTACAAGAACTTCGCCGAAAAGGTGAAGGGCGGCGACGAGCTGATCAAGAAGGCCCTCGCGGTTCAATAAGACTTTATCGCTCCTCTCCTCCCGTCCTGCGCGGGAGGAGCCTTCGCTTTGCGGACAAACCTCTGCGGAGACCGCCCGATGCTGCGCGCCTTTCTGTGGTCCGTCGATCGCCTATCCATGATCGCCGCCCTTGCGGCCGGCCTGCTCCTCGCCGCCGCCATGGTGGTGACGGTGGAAATGATCTTCCTGCGCTACGCCTTCCGCGCGCCCACCATCTGGCAGACCGACTTCGTCGTGTTCAGCGCCACCGCCGCCGTCTTCCTCGGCGCACCCTACGTGCTGCTCACCCGCGGCCATGTGGGGGTGGACGTGATCGAGCTGATGGCCGCCCCGCCGCTGCGCCGGGCGCTGGGTCTTGCCGGCGCCTTGCTGGGCCTCGTTTTCTGCCTCGCCATGAGCGTCGCCAGCCTGATCTTTTTCCACGAGGCCTATGTCAATGAATGGCGCACCTCCTCGGTCGCCGCCATCGTCCTTTGGGTGCCGCTCCTGCCCCTTCCGCTCGGCTTCATTCTTCTTTCTCTTCAATATGTTGCGGAAATCGCCCGCCGCCTGACCGGTGAATTTGGAGACGCCAAATGATGGCCCTGTCCCCCGCCATGGCCGGCTTCCTGGTCATCGGCATCCTTCTGGCTTTGCTGGCGACGGGCATGCCCATCGCCTTCGCGCTTGGCCTCTCGGCCATTGGCGGCCTCTTGATCGCCAATGGCGTCGGCGTGTTCGACGTGCTGGCGGAGACCATGTTCGCGGGCATCGCCAATCTCGCTTATGTCTCCATTCCCATGTTCGTCCTGATGGGCGCTGCGGTTGCCGCAACACCGGCCGGCAAGGACCTGTACGAGGCGCTCGACCGCTGGCTGAACCGGGTGCCCGGCGGGCTGGTTCTCTCGAATATCGGCGCTTGCGCCATCTTTGCCGGCATGACCGGATCGAGCCCCGCCACCTGCGCGGCCATCGGCAAGATGGGCATCCCGGAAATGCTGAAGCGCGGCTATCCCGCCTCGGTGGCGACCGGCTCCATCTGCGCCGGTGGGACGCTCGGCATCCTGATCCCGCCCTCGGTCACCATGATCGTCTATGGGATCGCCACCGAGACCTCCATCGGCCGCCTGTTCCTGGCGGGCGTCGGTCCGGGCCTGATGCTCACCGCCATGTTCATGGCCTGGGCCCTGTTCGACTGCAAGCGCAAGAAATTCCGCTTCGACGACAAAGGTTTAACCTATTCATTGGGGCAGAAATTCGCGGCCCTGCCCCGCGTCCTGCCTTTCCTGATCATCATCCTGGGCACGCTCTACGTGCTCTATGGCGGGGTCGCCACGCCCTCGGAGGCTGCCGGCGCGGGGGCCTTCCTCACGCTCGGCGTGGTCATCATCATGTACCGCCTGTTCCGGCCGGGGCCGATCGTGGAGATCTTTTCCTCCACCATGCGGGAAAGCGTCATGATCATGATGATCATGGCGTCAGCGGAACTGTTCGCCTTCGCGCTCTCGTCCCTGTTCATCACCCAATCGGTGGCGAGCAGCATCGCCAGCCTGGAGGTGAACCGCTGGGTGCTCATGGGTTTGATCAACGTGTTCCTGCTGGTGGCGGGCATGTTCCTGCCGCCGGTGGCCATCATCGTGATGTCCGCCCCGCTGCTCTACCCGATCATCGTCTCCTCGGGCTTCGACCCCTATTGGTTCGCCGTGATCCTGACCATCAATATGGAGATCGGTCTCATCACCCCGCCGGTCGGCCTCAACCTGTTCGTGGTCAATGCCATTGCCCCGCAGGTGCGCACCGAAGAAGTGCTCTGGGGCGCCTTCCCCTATGTGATGACGATGATTTTCGGCATCGTCATTCTCTGCCTGTTCCCTCAGATCGCAACCTGGCTGCCGGACTATGTGATGGGTCCGGTCTGACAGGGAGACATCAGGAGGCGGGCGCCTCCGCCTGGGGGCGCTCCACCGGGATCACGTCCACGCCCACCGCGAGCATGTGGTCCCCCGAGGCGACGACAACGCCGTCCACCGGGGCCACATCCGCATAATCGCGGCCCAAGGCGAGGATGATGTGGTCCTCCCCCGCCGGAATGGCATTGGTGGGATCAAGGCCGATCCAGCCTGCAATGGAGCCGCACCACACCTCAACCCAGGCGTGGGTGGCATCCGCGCCTGCAAGGCGCGGCTGGCCGGGCGGCGGCACCGTGCGCAAATAGCCGGACACATAGCGCGCCGGAATGCCGATGCCCCTCAGGCCGGCAATCATCACCTGAGCGAAATCCTGGCACACGCCCCGCTTGGCGGCGAAGGCCTCGGAGGGGAGCGTCGTGACGTCGGTCGCCCCCGGGCGATAGGCGAAATCGTCCTTGATCCGCTGCATCACATCCAGAGCAGCCGCGAGGATGGGCCGCTCGGGCGGGCAGCTCTGGGCCACCCAATCCGTGATCACGGGATCGAAGGGGATGGCGCGCGTGGGAAACAGGGCATGGACCGGGGAATGGGGCGAGAGATCGAACGATCCGAGCGCGTCCGCGCGCACCACGTCCACGATCGGCGTCGCAAGCGGATCCGGCAGGGCGACGGGATGGACGTCGATGCGCGCCCGCATGGAAATCTCCAGCCGCTCGTGGGGCGCCTCGAAGGTCACGTAGCAGATGGCATTGCCGAAGAAATCCTCGCCATGCTCGATTTCGCTCGGCGCGGGCTTGGTGTCGAGCACATGGGCAATGACGTGCTGGTGCAGCCCCTGGTCCACCGGCGTCATGCGCAGCACCTGGCGCGCCGCGCGCACCGGCGCGCCGTAGCTGTAGGTGGTGGTCTGGCGGATATCGTAGAGCATGCGCCTAGCCCTGGCCCGGCCACACGTCGGAGGCCGATTCCTGGATGAAATAATGGGCGGAGATTTCATCCGAGAGCAGCATGAGGTCGCCTTCCAGTGCCTCGAAGTCCGCAAGGTCGAAACTGTCCGCGTTGGAGGCGGTGAGGTCGGCCTGCATGCGCGCGACGATGCGCTCGGAGAAGGGCGGCGGCTCGTCCGGGTCGCGGCCCGGGAGGACCTTGAGATGCGCCGCCATGCGCGCCACCTGGAAGGCGAAGGAGCGCGGATTGTCGGGGTCCAGAAGGACGAGGTCGAGGACCGGCCCGCGCGCCTCCATCATCACGTAGCGGCTGCGATAGGTGATCTGGCTGTCGGCCAGTTGCAGCAGAACGTTGAGCGCCCCCTGCGGCGCGCCCGGCTCGCCGAAGGTGCGCACGAAGCGCATGAGGGAGATGGAGCGCTCGATGCGCCGGCCCATTTCAAGAAAGCGCCAGCCCGTCAGGCGGTTCATGTTCTCGCTGGCGAGGCCGGAAAAGGCGGCGACGATTCGCAAAGCGGAATCCGCCCGCTCATGGGCGTCCGCTTCTGACGGGGCGGTGGGCACCGGCGCGTCCACGCAGGCTTCGAGATCCACCAGCGCGCGCCACGCATCGGGCGAGAAGCGGTCGCGGATCACGGATGCGGCGGAGCGCGCATTTTTGACGAGTTGCGGCAGGGCGCCCGGCAGATCATGGCGGGTCAGCGCCGCGACCGCATAGCGGCCGGGAGTTGCCCGCGCGAGGTCCGTGGGCATGGCGCCCCAGGCAGAGAGCAGGGTCAAAAGCCGCGTCACCAGCGGCGAGGAGGCGGGCTCGGTTTCCGCCAGCCGCCCCACCAGCGCCCGCACGAGGCGCAACGTCGCCTCGGCCCGCTCCAGATAGCGCCCGAGCCAGAAGAGATTGTCCGCCGCCCGGCTCGGCAGCGTGCCGGAGGAGCGCCGCACCCGCACATTGTCGGGGCTGGGCAAGAGCGTTGTTGTGACCACATCGCTGTCGGCGAGCACCCACACATCCGCCGAATGGTCGCCGCGCTGGATGGAAAAAGCGCGGGCATCGAGATTTTCCGAGATGCGGCAGAAGCCGCCCGGCATGACGCTCCAGCCATCCTCTGTCGCGGCGAGGAAGACGCGCAGCACGAAGGGGCGCGGTTCCAGCCGGTCGCCGGTCCACACGGGCATGGTGGACAGCCGCGCCACATCCTGTCCCACCAGATCCGCGCCGCGCCGGGCGAGCAATTGGTAGAGCTTGCGCCGGTCACCGGCATCAAGGTCCGCGCCGAGCGCCGAGGTACGGAAGGGCAGGCCCGGAACCTGGGTGCCGAAGGCGGGGGCGAGCACCAGACTGTCCAGATGGTCGGTCACCTGCGCGCGTTCCGCCTCCTGCCCGCACCACCAGGTGCCCACATGGGGCAAAGCGAGGGGGTGGCCCAGCAGGCGCGTCGCGAGGCGCGGCAGAAAGGCCATCAGCGCGGGCGCTTCCACCAGACCCGATCCGAGGGCATTGGCGAGCACCGCCCGCCCCGAGCGCACGGCCTGCACGAGGCCCGGAACGCCGAGCCGCGAACGGGCATTCAATTCCAGGGGATCGGTGAAGTCGGAATCGAGGCGGCGCACCACAACGTCCAGCCGCCTCAGGCCGGCGACGGTCCGCACATAGAGCGAATCCCCGCGCACGGTGAGATCCTCGCCCTCCACCAGCAGAAAGCCGAGATAGCGCGCGAGCAGGGCATGCTCGAAATAGGTTTCGTTGAGCGGCCCGGGCGTTAGAAGACCGATCCGCCCCTCTCCCGTGCGATCCAGCTTGATGAGCGAGGTGCGATAGGCCTGAAAGAAGCCGGCGAGACGCTCCATGCGCAGTGTGCGCGAGACGTCCGGCAACGCGCGGCTCAAAGCGAGGCGGTTTTCCAGCGCATAGCCCGCGCCGGAGGGAGCCTGGGTGCGGTCGGAGAGCACCCACCAGCGCCCGTCCGGCCCGCGCCCGACATCGGCCGCATAAAAGCGCAGGAAGCGCCCGCCGCGCGGCTTCACATGCACCAGGGGGCGCAGAAATTCCGGACTTCCGGCCACCGCCGCCGCCGGCAATGCGCCGTCCCGCACCAGATTGGCGGGGCCGTAGAGATCGGCCAGAAGACGGTCCAGAAGCTCCGCGCGCTCCACGAGCCCGCTCGCCAGAACCTCCCAATCGGCCTTTTCGATCAGGAGCGGGACATGGCTCAGCGCCCAGGGCCGCTCCCGCCCTCCGCCGTCATCATAGACGCGGTAGAAGACGCCGGACTCTTTCAGATAGCGGTCTGCCGCCTCGAAGCGACGCCGCACGCCCTCCGGACCGAGTTCGCCCAGCGCCGCCAGAAACGGCACCCAATGGGGCCGCGGGCGGCCCTCCGCATCCATCATCTCGTCGCGGATGCCCGGCAGGGTGGCATAAGCGCCCACGAAGCTCGCCACGGCGGCTTCCTGGAAGGCTTCGCTGCGTTGTTCCACACCCGACACGCCCGCCTGCCCCCTTAGCTTGCGCCGTTCTGTCTTCCGGCCGACCGCGCCGCGCGCGGGTCCCTCGGCTGGTGCCGGAACCGATCTGGAACATTGCCATGATCGGGCGCCCGCGCGCCTGAAGCGACACGAACCGTCAGCTGGATCGATTCAGTTTTCGTCTCAAGGCTTTCGGCACACGGCCCGCTGCGCCCGGGACTTCCCGTTGCAGACGCCACGCCGCCAAAGACCGCGGGTCATTAGACCCGCGATCCTTAGGCAGGAAAAGCATCTTTTTCCGAAGCGCCGCGTCGGCGCCTAGATTCCCACGGGCCGGCGCAGATCCAGCGTGGTGGGGAACTCGTCGGGCGCGCGTTCCTCGGGCACATGGGCGAGGCCGGGCGTGTGGCCATGGGCCTGGAAGCGGGCAAGGCGCCGCGCCTCGGCCTCATAGGAATTGACCGGATAGGCCTCGTAATTCCGGCCCGCCGGATGGGCGACATGATAGACGCAGCCGCCCCGCGAGCGGGCGGCCCAGGTATCCACCACGTCGAACGTGAGCGGGGTGTGGACGGGAATGGTCGGGTGCAGGCCGTT
>JASBUY010000182.1 GCA_030147645.1 Aquabacter sp.
CTCTGTAAGGGAAGAAATCAACCGGAACGTTGCGGAAACTCACATGTCGCTGAATTCCCGAATCCAGCGCGCCTCGGCCACCGCCCTCACGCTTCTGTCGGTGGGCGCCGGGCTCGCCCTCACCGTTCAGTCCGCGCGCGCGGACTGCATGACGGACTTCGCGGCCATCCGCGAAGAGATGCAGACCAAGGGCAAGGCGCTGGAAGCCGCCGGCAAGGCGAAAGCGCCGCCGCAGGAACTGTGCCCGCTGTTCCGCGCCTATACCGCCGCCGAGGCGAAACTGGTGAAGTACCTGAACGACAACAAGGAATGGTGCCAGATCCCGGATGAGGCGGTGGCCCAATCCAAGGCGTCGAACCAGAAGTCGACCGCGCTGCGCGACAAGGTGTGCGCGGCCGCGGCAAGCGGAGCCGCCGCGGGGGCCGGCAAGCCGCCGCCGCAGGGATCGCTCTCCTCCGCCCTTGGCGTGACAACCGGCTATGTGCCCGGCCAGAGTTCCAATGGCGGCGGCGTGTTCGACACGCTCTCCGGAAACGCTTTGAGAAATTGAGGCCGCGCGCGTGACAGCCTGGGAGGGGGAAGGCGCCAGCGCCCCGGTGGCCGATGCCGGCAAGGGGAATTGGGTGGATACCTATGCCCCGGCGGCGCTGCGCCCCTATTTGCGCCTCGCCCGGGCGGATCGGCCCATCGGGAGCTGGCTCCTGCTGCTCCCCTGCTGGTGGTCCACCGCTTTGGCGGCCATTGCCGCCGGGCACGCCTATCCCAATCCGCTTTACTTGTTGCTGTTCGCGGTCGGCGCCATCGCCATGCGGGGCGCGGGATGCACCTGGAACGACATTCTCGACCGCGACATCGACCGCAAGGTGGAGCGCACCCGTAACCGCCCGCTCGCCAGCGGCCAGGTGGGGCTTGTCGGCGCATCCGTCTTTCTCGCACTTCAACTCGCGGTGGGCCTCGCTGTCCTCTTGTGCCTGCCGCGCTTTGCCATCGTCACCGGCGTTGCCTCCATCGGCGTCGTCGCGATCTATCCCCTCATGAAGCGCATCACCTCGCTGCCGCAGGTGATCCTGGGCATCGCGTTTTCATGGGGCGCGCTGATGGGCTGGGCCTGCGTGTTCCGCAGCATCGACGATCCGGCTCTGCTTCTCTTCGCCGGCTCGGTCTGCTGGGTGTTCGGCTATGACACCATCTATGCCCATCAGGACCGCGAAGACGACGCCATGGTGGGGATCGGCTCCACCGCGCTCTTGTTCGGCGACAAGAGTCGCCTTGCGTTGGCGGTCTCCTATCTCGCCTGTTTCTCGCTGTTCGCGGCCGCGCTGGTCTCGGCGGGGGCGGGCCTGTTTTCAGCACTGGGCCTGATGGGCTTTGGCCTTGGTCTGTATCGGCAGGTGGTGCGCCTCGACATCAATGACGGCGCGCGGTGCCTGGCGCTCTTCAAGTCCAACCGGGATGCGGGCCTGATCCTGTTCGCCGGCCTCGTCATCGACGCCGGTGTCCTGCACGCGGTCGCCGCCGGCTTGCTCTGACTGTCACCACGCCATTCCATCCGCCCCATGCGGCGAAAGTCGCGCCCTCCAATGTCCCGGCTTCGCTTGCGTCCGGGTCGCGCGATCCCTAATGGCTTGCGCCATGACTTCAGACCCCCTGCCCCAGGATGCCGCCGTGACCGATCCGGTTGCGGCGGATCAGACCGTGCGGCACCTCGCACAGGCCGCGCGGGCGGCCGGCGCCCTGGCGCTCTCCTTTTTTCGCACCGATCTGAAAAGCTGGAACAAGCAAAACGATTCGCCCGTAACCGAAGGCGATATTGCAGTGGACCGGTTCCTCCAGGACCGCCTCGGCGGCCTGGATCCCGATTATGGCTGGCTCTCGGAGGAAAGTGCCGACACGCCAGACCGAATGGCTCGCCACCGGGTGTGGATCGTGGATCCCATCGACGGCACGCGCGCTTTCATGGGCGGCGAGCCCGACTGGGCGATTTCCATCGCGCTCATCGAAGCGGGCCGGCCCATCGCGGCGGCGCTCTATGCACCGGTGAGCGACGAATTGTTTCTGTCTGCGGCAGGTCGGGGAACCAGCGTAAATGGTCGGCCGGTGCACCCTGCGGCCCGCGCAACCCTCGCGGGGGCCGCGATTTCGGGGCCCGGCTTCCTCCTGGACCGCGTGGCGCGCCATGCGGAGATCGACCGGCGCCCTCGGGTTCGCTCGCTTGCGCTCCGCCTCGCACGGGTGGCGACGGGCCAGCTCGATGTCGCCTTGGCCTCGGCCAATAGCTGCGACTGGGACATTGCGGCGGCCGATCTCATCGTGCATGAAGCCGGCGGGCGCCTGACCGGGCCGGACGGCGGCGCCCCGACCTATAACAAGGTGGTACCGCGCCACGGCATTCTCATTTGTTCCGGGCGACATCTCCACGACCCGATGCTAAAGATCGCCCAGGACGAGTTCGGCACGTCCTGATCGCCCACAACCCGGATCGCTGGCCACATGACGACCTCATCCGATCACAAGCAGCTGCTGCACCTCGTCTTCGGCGGGGAGTTGAAGGAGCTCGGCGGAGTCGAGTTCAAGGACCTGTCCAATCTCGATATCGTCGGCATCTATCCCGATTATGCATCCGCCGCCGCCGCCTGGCGCGCCAAGGCGCAGCAGACCGTGGACAATGCAATGATGCGGTATTTCGTGGTTCACATGCATCGCCTGCTGGACCCCGAAACGGGCCACGAGCACTGATTTCTTTCCGTCTCGGTCTCTCCGGCGCCGCGGCCCTTGCCCGGCGCCGGTGCTATTTTTCAAACCTAGGCGCACCGGCAGGCAGGGGGCGGCCTGTTCGCGCAAACCCAAGGATACGGCCTTAGAATGTGGCGTCGCGTGCGCACCAACCGCGCCTTTCAGCTTGCTGCCGGAAATACCTTCGCGGGATATTTCGCCCTGGTGGCCCACACGACGCGTTTTCTCGTCGAGCCCACCGACATCTATGAACGCATCGATGCCCATTTGCCGGCGATCATCACCTTCTGGCACGGGCAGCATTTCCTGACGCCCTTCATCATGAAGCCGCATCATCAGGCGAAAGTCCTGATCTCGCGGCATGCGGACGCGGAAATCAATGCCATCGCCGCCGAGCGGCTCGGGGTCGGCACAATCCGGGGCTCAGGGGCGACATCGCCGCAGGATTTCCATCGCAAGGGCGGCGTCTCCGCCACCTATGCGCTGATCGACACGCTGGCCCAGGGGATCAATGTCGCCATGACCGCCGACGTGCCCAAGATCGCCCGGCGCGCGGGTCTCGGCGTTGTGACGGTTGCACGCCATTCCGGCCGGCCTATCCTTCCGGTCGCCATGACCACCCGCAACCGCATCCAGCTGAAGAGCTGGGACCGCGCCAGCCTCAACCTGCCCTTCGGTGTCGGGGCGGCCGTGGCCGGGGAGCCGATCTGGGTCGCGAAGGACGTGGACGAGGCCGGCCTGAAGGCGGCACGCGATCTGGTCCAGGCCCGCCTGGAGGAGGTGACCGCCCGCGCGGAGGCCATGGTCGGGCGCGGTCCGGGGAGCGGAGGTCAGCGGCCATGAGGGCGAACGGACTTCCGGTCCCGCTGCATCTGTATCGCGGCGTCACCACCGCCGCTGCGATGCTCGCTCCGGCCTGGCTCGCCCACCGCGTGCGCAAGGGAAAGGAAGATCCCCGCCGGCTCGCGGAGCGCCGCGGCATCGCCAGCGCGCCCCGGCCGAAGGGTCCGCTCATCTGGGCCCATGGGGCGAGCGTCGGCGAGGTCCTGTCCATCCTGCCGCTCATAGAGCGGCTGACCGAACGCGGCTTCAATATTCTCCTGACGTCCGGCACCCTCACCTCAAGCCGGATCGTCGGGCGTCGGGCCCATCCGTCTGTCATCCATCAATTCGTACCGTTGGATGCCCGCAAATTCGTCGCGCGCTTCCTGGACCATTGGAAGCCCGACCTCGCGCTGATGGCGGAATCGGAGATCTGGCCCAATCTGATGACCGAGGTGGCGCGGCGCGGCACGCCGCTCATGCTGGTGAATGCGCGCCTCTCTGAGCGCTCCACCGAGCGGTGGCGCCGCCTGCCCCGCAGCGCGCGCAGCCTCCTGGGCATGGTGGACCTTTGCCTCGCGCAAAGCCGCGAGGATGCCGACCGCTTCCGCAGCCTCGGGGCACCCCGCGTGCAGCCCGTCGGAAACCTGAAATTCGACGTGCCTCCCCCGGATGCCGAACCCGAAGCCCTGGAGGAAATGCAGGCACAGGTGGTCAACCGCCCGGTCCTGCTCGCGGCCTCCACGCATCCTGGCGAGGATGAAGCGGTGATCGAGGCGCATCTGCGCCTGCGCGAGGCGCTGCCCGGCCTTCTCACCATCATCGCGCCCCGCCATCCCGAGCGCGGCCCCGACATCGAGACCCTCGCCCAGGCCGCCGGCGTCTCCGCCATCCGCCGCGACGCCGGATATCTGCCCGGCGAGGTGACGGAAATCTATGTCGCGGACACAATTGGCGAACTCGGTATATTCTACCGTCTCGCGCCTGTGGTATTCGTGGGAGGATCCTTGGTGCGGCATGGGGGCCAGACCCCCATCGAGGCGGCAAAGCTGGGTGCGGTCGTGGTTCATGGACCTCATGTGTGGAACTTCGGCGCGCTTTACGCCCAGCTCGATGAGAGCGGCGGCGCCATTCCCGTGTCCGATGGCGCGACCCTCGCGCAGGCCGTGCTCGACCAATTCGCCGACCCCGACTATCACCTCGCGACCGCCCGTGCCGCATGGACCACGACCGAGGCGTTGAGCGGCGCGCTGGAGCGGACGCTTTCCGCCATCGAACCCTATCTCGCCCAGATCAGGCTGGCCCGCAGATGACGTCTCGCAATCCTCCCGATTTCTGGTGGCAGCCCAAAAGCTTCCAGGCGACGCTGCTCTCGCCCATCGGCGCTCTGGTCAGTTGGATCACCTTGCGCCGCATGTCCCAGCCCGGGGAGCGGGTGAAGGCTGTGGTGATCTGCATCGGCAATCCCACCGTGGGCGGTGCCGGCAAGACTCCCACCGCCATCACGATTCTCCAGCGCCTCAAGGCCCGCGACGTGCGCCCCTATGCGCTGACGCGCGGCTATGGCGGCAGCGAGAAAGGCCCGGTCCTCGTGGATCTGGCCCAGCATGACGTGCGCCATGTGGGCGACGAGGCCCTGCTGCTCGCTACGGTCGCCCCCACCATCGTCGCGGCGGACAAGGTGGCAGGCGCGCAGCTTGCGGTGTCGCTCGGCGCCACGCACATCGTGATGGATGACGGCTTCCAGAATTCCTCGCTGGTGAAGAACGCGACCCTGCTCGTGGTGGACTCCGTCGCCGGCATCGGCAATGGCCAGACCATGCCCGCCGGCCCGCTGCGCGCGCGCTTCCGCGACCAATTGGAGCGCGCCGACGCCATGGTGGTGGTGGGCGATGGCCCGGCAGAGCGCAATCTGCCGAAGTCGCGGCGCAAGCCCGTGTTCAAGGCACATTTGCGGGCCGAGCGCGAGGCTGCCATGCGGCTTATCGGCCAGCCCGTGCTCGCCTTTGCCGGCATCGGGCGTCCGGCGAAATTCTTCGATATGCTGCGCCAGATCGGCGTCGAGGTGGTGGAGCAGCACCCCTTCCCCGACCACTATGCCTATAGCGTTGCGGAGATCCGCACGTTCGTCGAGCGCGCGGAAAAGAAGGGCATGCGGGTGGCGACCACCGAGAAGGACTTCGCCCGCCTGAAGCGTCCGGCGTTCGACGCCCTGCGCGACCGCATCCAGGTTCTGCCGGTTCACATGGAATTCAGGGATCCGGAAGAAATAGACGCGCTCATCCAGAACGCCGAAGTGCGCTCCATGCTGTTCTCAAAGCCAGAGAGCGACGCCGCAGCTGCGGCTCCCGGCACCGAGCCTGCATCGGCTTCCCCCGCACCGGCAGCTCCCGCCGCTCCGGCGCCGGCGGCCGCTCCTCCGACCGAGGGCCGGCCGGCCAACTAACCCGAGGCCAGCGCCGCGCACGGGATTGCCAATGGATGGCGGCGGCGTGCGCCGTCAGGACGCAGAACCCGCCTCGCGCTCCTGCAGGACCCGTGTGAGCACCGCCTCGGGGCTCGCATAGGCTTCCTGAAGATCGACGTTCCAATAGCGCAGTTCGTCCAGAAG
>JASBUY010000187.1 GCA_030147645.1 Aquabacter sp.
TCATCATGCTGGTGGTGACGGTGATCTTCCTGCCGATCATCCTGTTCTACACGGCCTGGGTCTACAAGGTGATGTGGGGCAAGGTGGACGAGGCGCATGTGACCGACAAGAGCGGCCACGCTTACTGAGGAGAGACAGCAATGTGGTACTTCGCCTGGATCCTCGGCCTGCCGCTCGCGGCCGCTTTCGCGGTCCTCAACGCCATGTGGTTCGAGCTGATGGAAGACGACAAGGCGCGCCGCCAGAGCCAGTCCCAATAGGGCCGCGCTCTCCAATCGTGTCCTGAGGCATCAGGGCGTCCGGATCGGCGCGCAGGCGCGAGATCCGGACGCCCTTTCCATTTGATGCCGTGCCCGCGCGTCTTCAGAAGGCCCGTGCCCGGACGGGGCGTGCGGCGCAGCAAAGGCGGCGCACGGAGAGCGCCCATGGCGCGGGGGCGCCGCGTCGGATCGCATCTGGGATCCAGCATCCAGAACGTTTTGCACCGCGTGCGCCGCGCTTTGTATCCCGAGAGTCCATAAATGCTGCAGATGCGCCATTTTCGCGCAAGCTTGCGTCGCTTCACTGACCCATGGCCTGGGACAGCCATGTCCAAGCGGGACACATATGGGGTGAGGGGAAATGAGCGGCATCTTTCAGATGAGGCTGGGCGCCATGCTGAGCGTCCTTGTGGGGGTTCTCGCCCTCGCCTTGGTCGCCTTGTGCGCCTGGTCGGTCAATGAGCGTTATGAGGCGCTGACCTCCGCGCAGCACGCTGTGGCCCTCAGCAACACCGACAAGCGGCTGTTCATCGCCCTCCAGGCGTTCCGCTATGAGCGGGGCGATACAAGCTCGGCCCTCAAGATGGAGCCGGCGGATGCCACCACCATCACGGCGAGCGTGCGCAATCGCCGCGCCACGGTGGACGGCGAAGTGCAGGCCGTGCTCGCCGCCACCGATTTGCCGCTCGCCGGCTGGCCTCAGGCCTCCGCGAAGCTCAAGGCAGCCTACGACGCGCTGGTCGCGCTGCGGGCGCGGGCGGACGGCGAACTGGCCAAGCCGGTGAAGGCACGTGATGCGGCGGTCACGTCAACTTTCCTGCCGGCCATGACCGCCTTCATGAAGACCGTGGAAGAGACCTCGGACCTGATCGAGGAGCGGGTCGCCGAGGAGGATGCCGAAGTCGGCAATTACCTGTTCGGCCGAAAGATGATGTGGGAGGTGCGCTCGGCCTACGGCCAGCTGGCCCTCAACATTCTCAATGTGCTCGTCGAAAAGCGCGGCTTCACGCCCGCCGAGGTCAATGAGGCCGGCGCCATCAAGGCGCGCGCAAATGCCTATTGGGAAACGGCGCACGACATTCTCAAGGTCGTGCATGCTCTGCCCGCGCTCCAGAGCGCCGTGCAGGGCGCCGAGAGCGGCTATTTCTCCGGCACATTTGCCACGATGCAGGCGAGCGCGCTCGCCGATCTGTCGGCGGGCAAGCCCTCCTCCATTCCCTATCCCGAGTTCCGCGCCACCCTGACGCCGGCGCTCGACACCATCAGCGCCGCCGCCGCCGCCTTTGCCGATGGCGCCATTGCCATTGCCGAGCAACAGCGCGCGCAGGCGGCCTTCGCTCTCATCGTGTTCTGCGGCCTGATGCTGCTGGCGCTGGTGATATCCGTGGGCGGCATCTTCCTGGTGCGCACGCGGGTGACGCGCCCCATCGCGCGCATCACCGCCGCCATGGAGGCGGTGTCGGGCGGTGATCTCGCGGCCGAGATTCCCTATAGCGGCCGCAAGGACGAGATCGGCGAGATGCCGATGCGCTCCAGGTGTTCCGCGACGGGCTCGCGGAAACCGAGCGAATGCGTGAAGAGCGCCTCGCGGCCGAGACCCGGGCCCGCGAGGATCGCAAGCAGGAGATGGCCGCGCTCGCAGACCGTTTCGACGCGGCGGTCGGCCAGATCGTAGACATGGTGTCCTCCGCCGCGACCGAATTGCAGGCAGCGGCCAGCACGCTCGCCCATTCGGCGGAGGAAACCACCAGCCGCGCCACCGCCGTCGTGGCCGCCGCCGAGCAGGCCTCGGTCAATGTGCAGGCGGTTGCTTCCGCCGTGGAGCAACTCGCCGCTTCGGCTGAGGAGATCGGCAAGCAGGTGTCGCACTCCACCTCGGTCGCGGGCCGCGCGGTCTCGGAGGCGGACGGCGCCAATTCCCGCATCGAAGGGCTGAAGTCCGCTGCCGACCAGGTTGGCGCGGTGGTGGGGCTGATCGGCGAGATCGCCGCGCAGACCAACCTGCTCGCGCTCAACGCCACCATCGAATCCGCCCGCGCCGGCGAGGCGGAGCGCGGCTTTGCTGTGGTGGCGCAGGAGGTGAAGGGCCTCGCCGAACAGACGGCCAAGGCGACCGCCGACATTTCCGGCCAGATCACCGGCATGCAGGGCTCCACCGGAGATGCGGTGAGCGCCATTGCCGGTATCACCCGGACCATCGGCGACATGAGCCACATTTCCTCGGCCATCGTCGCAGCGGTGGAAGAGCAGGGGGCGACCACGTCCGAGGTCGCCCGCAACGTCCATCAGGCCGCGCTCGGCACGCGGGAAGTCACCGAGAACATGACCGGCGTCACCCAGGCCGCGCAGACCTCCTCGGCGGCGGCGACCCAGGTGCTGGCCTCGGCCTCCGAACTCGCCAAGCAATCCGAGACGCTGCGCTCCGAGGTCTCGCGCTTCCTCCAGACCGTGCGCGCCGCCTGAGGCGCTGATCGCCCGGCTTTCACCGGGGACCGGAACCAGAA
>JASBUY010000219.1 GCA_030147645.1 Aquabacter sp.
GACGACGATTTCACCCTGCGGTGGGATGCGGCGGACGTGGACGGCGTCGGTACCGTGTCGGGCTATCAGATCTATCAGGATGGCGTGCTGATCGGCACCACCACGTCCACGTCCTTCAAGGTCACCGGATTGGAAGCGGCGACCACCTATCACTTCTCGGTCGTGGCCCTCGACGAAGCGGGCGCATCCGCGCCGTCCGACCTCCTCACGGTGACGACGCACGCCGAAGGTCCGGTGACCGGCGGCGACAAGTCCTTCTCGCCTTATGTGGACATGTCGCTGACCACGAGCCAGGACCTGGTCCACATGGTCTCGGACGCGGGCCTTGAGGCGGTGACGCTGGCCTTCGTCCTGTCGTCCGGCCCCGACAAGATCGGCTGGGGCGGAATCGGCACCATTGCCAATGATGGCCTGCCCAACGGCACCACCATCGCCTCCATCATCGATGAACTGCATGCCCAGGGCGTCGACGTGACCATCTCGTTCGGCGGCGCCAACGGGCAGGAGGCGGCGAACACCTTCTCCAGCGTGTCGGCCCTTGTGGCGGCCTATCAGTCGGTCATCGACACCTATGGCGTGACCAAGCTCGACTTCGACATCGAGGGCGCGGCGCTCCCTGATGCCGAGGCCAATGCCATGCGCAACGAAGCTCTGGCCATCCTCCAGGACGCCAATCCCGGCCTGCAGGTGTCCTACACCCTGCCGGTCCTGACTGACGGACTGACCGCCGCCGGTCTTGCGCTGCTCCAGGACGCCGTGGCGCACGGCGTGGACGTGGCCTATGTGAACATCATGGCCATGGACTACGGGGCCTATTACGACAGCGGGGACATGGGCGACGACGCCATTTCCGCTTCCGAGGCGACCCTGGCCCAACTCGAGTCCATCGGCCTGTCCACCAAGCTCGTCATCACCCCGATGATCGGCATCAACGACGTGACCAGCGAGATCTTCACCCTCGAAGATGCCCAGCAATTGGTTGATTACGTCGCGAGCAATGAGGACGTGGCCGGCATCTCCATGTGGTCGCTAAGCCGCGATAATGGCGATGTGGTCGGCTATGTCTCGCCGGTGGGCAGCGGGATCGTGCAGGACCATTACGATTTCAGCGAAATCTTCGGCTACGTCTAAGCATTCGCGCGAAACATCGTTCAAACCCGATGGGCCCGCCGCGTTCGCGCGGCGGGCTTTTTCGTGTCCCTCCGCTTGGCGCGGCAAGTGCGCGGGCCTTATGGTCCCCCTCGCATGGGAGACAGACGATGAAGACGGTGACACTTCCGGGCGGGGAGAAGGTGCCGGCGCTCGGCCAGGGCACATGGTTCATGGGCGAGCAGGCCGCGCGGCGCGCGGAGGAGATCGCGGCGCTTCGGCTGGGGGTGGAGTTGGGCGCGACCCTCGTCGACACGGCGGAAATGTATGGCGATGGGCGCACCGAAAGCCTGGTGGGCGCGGCGCTGGACGGCCTGCGCGACCAGGTGTTTCTCGTCAGCAAGGTCTATCCCCACAATGCCAGCCGGCGCGGCGTGGAGGAGGCGTGCGAGCGCAGCCTCAAGCGCCTCTCGACCGACCGGCTCGACCTTTATCTGCTGCATTGGCGCGGCAGCCATCCTTTCGAAGACACCATCGGCGGCATGGAGGCGCTGCAAAAGGCGGGGAAAATCCGTCATTGGGGCGTGAGCAATCTCGATACCGACGACATGGAAGAATTGCTGGAGGAGGGCGGTCGCGCCTGCGCGGTCAATCAGATTCTCTACAATCCCAGCCGCCGGGGTCCGGAATTCGACCTGCTGCCCTATCTGCGCCAGCAGGGCATTCCCGCCATGGCCTATAGCCCCATCGAGCAGGCGCGCCTGCCGCGCGGCGGGGCGCTGGGCTCTGTCGCGGCGCGCCACGGCGTGGATCCCTATCAGATCGCGCTCGCCTGGGTGATGCGCACGCCGGATGTGATCGCCATCCCGAAGGCGGCGCGGGCCGAGCATGTGCGGGCCAATGTGGCGGCAGCCGATCTTGTCCTCACGCCCGAGGATTTCGCCGCCATCGACGCGGAATTCCGCCCGCCGACGCGCAAGCGCGCGCTGGAAATGCTCTGAGCGGGCGTCTCAGCGGGCCGGACCGCGCAGGATCAGCTTGTCGCCATTGATCTCGAACCCGTCCAGGCGGGAAAGGAAGGTCATGCCGAGCAGGCTGGTGCGCAGCGCGCCCGGCGCGGAGACCAGGGCGCGCACATTGGTCTCCGTGATGCTGCCCACGGACAGGGTTCGCAGTGTGACCGAGGCCGCGCGGGTCCGCCCGTTCGCCGTCTCCACCGGCACGTCATAGCGCAGGGCATCCGGCGCGATGCCGGCCGCGCGGGCGGCCTCCTGGGTCAGCACCACGGACGAGGCGCCGGTATCCAGCATCAGCGACACCGGTGCGCCGTTGATGGTGGCGTTGACGGCGAAGCTTCCATTGCCCGCGCGGGCGATTTCCACCGTCTGCCCGTTCACGGACACCGGCATGCCGGGGATCATTTCGGCCAGAACGCGCTGGGACACGTCCTTGAACGAATCCCGATAGGTGTAGGCGACCGCCAGGCCGGCGACGATAAGAACCCACAGGGCCGCGCCTTTCAGCATGTCGCCGGCCTTGCCCGCGAACATCCGCCACGCCACGGTGCCGATGACGGTCACGAGCGCCACCTTCACCACCAGATCGCCGAACTGATCGAGGCTGAGGCCGAAGACTTCTCCCTCGCCGTGCTGAACCACCAGCAGCGCAAGGCCGACCGCGAGAAAGGCGAGCAGAAGCCAGAGAAACCGGTCACCCCGCATCAGTCGGGCACCTGATCGACGCCGCGCGCCCGCAGCGCTTTCAGCCGGGAGGGCAATGCGGAAATGACGGCGGCGCGCCGGTCGGGGGACATGGAGAGCCAGGAGCCGATTTCCTGGAGCGAGCGCCCGCAGCCCACGCACAGGCTGCTGGCCGGATCGACCACGCACACTTTGATGCAGGGCGTCTTGATGGGCAGGCTCGTCATCTCTTCGCTCAGTGGACCTCAGCGAAGATAAGCACGCCCAGCAGGATCGCAATCTCCGCCACCTGCTGCACCGCGCCCGCCACATCGCCGGTCTGGCCGCCGATCAGGCGCGCCGCACTGCGGTGGAAGAAGAGCCAGGCGAGGAGGGGGGCGATCAGCCCGGCAAAGGCGGCGCCCACCCCCACGGTCGGCACCAGGAGGCCCGCCACCACCAGCGCGCCGGTGAGCAGGCAGCCGGCGAGACCGTCCGGCCCTGGCACTCCAGCGCTCGCGCCCGCCCCATCCGTGCGGGCCGGCGGAAGGCTTTGCAGCAGCAGGATTCCGGCGGCGCGCGATCCGGCGGCGGCCGCGATCATCCCGCAGACGGTGCGCAGCGGCCCCACGAGGTCGAGCAGGCCGTCGAGCGCCGCCACCCGTAGCAGCAGCGAGAGCACCAGTGCCGCGCCGCCAAACGTGCCGATGCGGCTGTCGCGCAGGATGGCGAGGCGCTGCTCCCGGCTGCGGCCGCCGCCGAGCCCGTCGGCTGTATCGGCGAGGCCGTCCTCGTGGAAGGCGCCGGTCGCCAGCACCATGGCGGAAATGGCGAGGGCGGCGCAGACGAGCGAAGGCAGGCCCGCCGCATGGGCGATCAGCAGCACCACGCCCGCCACGGCCGCGATCACCGCGCCGGCCAGGGGAATCGCATAGGCGATGCGCGGCAGATCCGGCGGGGAATGAGGGTCCACTTCGCCGGGCAGGGTTGGAACCGGCAGGCGGGAGAAGAAGCGCAGGGCGCTGCACAGGTCCCGAACCAGTCTCATATCGCGCATCTCTCAGGTTCCGTGTGGCCTCGCCTCAGGGGCAAAGTTGGGACCCCCATTCGCCCCGAAGGTCAAGCCTGTGCGAGCGAGAGGGTTGCGCGTTTGCATTCCCGGAAGCCGCCAGTATAGTCCGCGCCGCTTCGCACGGCCGCCGCATGGGCGGATGGCCCCGACAAACCTATCCTGAAGAACGAGGGACGCCATGTTCATTACCCCCGCTTTCGCCCAGGGCGCCTCGGCCGCCGGCGGCGGGACCGACATGCTGATCCAGCTCGCTCCGTTCCTGCTGATCTTCGTGGTCATGTATTTCCTGATCCTGCGTCCGCAGCAGAAGCGGGCAAAGGCGCATCAGGAACTGGTCAATTCGCTGCGTCGCGGGGATGTGGTGGTCACCTCGGGCGGCCTCGTGGGCAAGGTGGCCCGGGTCGTGGACGAGGCGGAGATCGAGCTTCAGATCGCCGACAACGTGAAGGTGCGTCAGCTGCGCGCCCACATCACCACGGTCCGCTCCAAGGGTGAGCCCGCCAAGGACGAGACGCCGGCCTGATCGGGCGGCGCTGAAACACCATGCTGCACTTCTCCCGGTTCAAGACGCTCGCGATTCTGGGAATCACCTGCCTGGGATTGCTGTTCGCGCTGCCCAATGTCCTGCCGAACAGCGTCGTGCAGGCTCTGCCCAGCTGGCTGGCCTCTAGCCGGGTGACCCTCGGCCTCGACCTCCAGGGCGGGTCCCATATCCTGCTCGAAGTGGACGGAGCCGCGCTCCGCAAGGAGCGCGCCGAGCAGATCCGGGACGAGGTGCGCAAGATTCTGCGTGACGGTCGCATCGGCTATACCGGCCTGACCGTGCGCGACGTCACGGTGCAACTGCGCCTGCGCGATGCCGCCGACACCGACAAGGCCGTCACCGAGTTGCGCAAGCTGGCGACGCCGGTCTCCAACAACCTGTTGGGCGGCGGCTCGGGCGAGATGGACCTGACCGTGTCGTCCGCCGCGGACGGCCAGATCAGCGTGACCCTGACCGAGGCGGGCCTCAATGCCCGCGTCCGGTCGGCGGTGGATCAGTCCATCGAGATCATCCGCCGCCGTATCGACCAGCTCGGCACGGTAGAGCCCAATATCCAGCGGCAGGGCGCGGACCGGATCCTCGTTCAGGTTCCCGGCCTCCAGGACCCGCAGCGCCTGAAGGCGCTGCTCGGCCAGACCGCCAAGCTGTCGTTCCGCATGGTCGATCAGTCCATGTCGCCCCAACAGGCGCTCGAAGGCCGCCCGCCGGCGGATTCCGAAGTTCTGCGCGGGCAGGATGGAACGCCCTATCTCGTGGAAAAGCAGGTGCGCGTCTCGGGTGAGGACCTCACCGACGCCCAGCCCGGCTTCGACCAGCAGACCAGCCAGCCGCTCGTCGCCTTCCGCTTCAATTCCAACGGCGCCCGGCGCTTCGCCGCGACCACGCAGGATGCGGTGGGTCGCCCCTTCGCCATCGTGCTCGACAATCAGGTGATCTCCGCGCCCGTGATCCGCGAGCCGATTCTCGGCGGCTCGGGCCAGATCTCGGGCAATTTCACGGTCCAGCAGGCCAATGACCTCGCCATCCTGCTGCGCGCCGGCGCGCTGCCCGCGCCTTTGAAGGTGATGGAAGAGCGCACGGTCGGCCCGAGCCTCGGCCAGGATTCCATCGAGGCCGGCAAGACCGCAGCCTATGTGGCGGCCGGATTGGTCACCGTCTTCATGCTGGCGGTCTATGGCCTGTTCGGCCTGTTCGCCCTCATCGCGCTCGCCATCCACATTTCGCTGATGTTCGGCCTCCAGTCCGTGCTCGGCGCGACGCTCACCCTTCCGGGCATTGCGGGCGTCGTCCTCACCATCGGCATGGCGGTGGACGCCAATGTGGTGATCTTCGAACGCATCCGCGACGAGGCGCGCGAAGGCCGCTCGGCCATCTCGGCCATCGACAAGGGCTTCGTGCACGCGCTCGGCACCATTTTGGACGCCAACATCACCTCGCTGGCGACCGGCGCAATCCTGTTCCTGCTCGGCGGCTCCGGCCCCGTGCGCGGGTTCGCCGTCACCTATATTCTCGGCCTTCTGACCACCGTATTCACCGCCTATACGCTGACACGTCTGATGATCGCGTGGTGGGTGAAGTGGCAGCGCCCGGCCAAGTTGCCCATCTGAAGGCGCTCCCATGCCCTTGATTCATTACATCCCGGCGCAGACCAACATCGCTTTCATGCGCCTGCGGCACTGGACGTTCCCGCTTTCGGCGAGCGTCATGGTGCTGGCCGTGGTCTGCTTCTTCGTGTTCGGCTTCAACCTCGGCATCGACTTCCGGGGC
>JASBUY010000243.1 GCA_030147645.1 Aquabacter sp.
GCGCTGGATGCGCGCTATTTGCGGGGAGACGGCGGCCGCACGTCCTTCGTGGCCTATGTGGACGGCACGCCTCAGAGCGCCAGTTCGCCCACGGACGCGGAAGGGACCGCCTCCGCGCAGTTCCGGATTTCCGGCGCTCCCCGCGCGTCCGGCTTCGTGCAGTTGGGGGTCGCCTGGGCCTCCATGGTGGCCAATCAATTGTGCTCGGACGACCGCTCCATTGGCAATGTGCTGGAAGTCCTGCCCACCACGCGGCTGAGCTACAGCTATGACCGGAATGCCGTTCAGGACCTTGCCACCGCCTGGACCGCCCTGCCCCCGCTGAGCCGGGTGCTGGTGGCCCCCGGCAGCTTGTCGGAACAGAGCTATGATGCGGCGTGGCGGCTCGGCACGGTGCTGGAGCGCGCCAGCAAGCGTGTCGCCTATGTCGCCCTGCCCCAGGTGGGCGGCGAGATTGACTTGGCCGGTCTTCAGATTCCCCCGGCCCTGAAGACCCTTCCCGTCTTTGCCGCTCTCGCCAAGGGCGGGCGCCATGTCCTCGCCAATGATGCGGAGATCGGCGCTCTGCTGCTGTTCGCGGGCCAGGGGCCCATCGGCGCGGATCTGGTGGTGAGCGACCCCGTCCTGCGCCGTGCCCTGACCTCCGCAGCGAATGCCCTGCGGGTTCAGATCGCCGCAGGCGGGCCTGAGGCGCTCGCCGCCTTTGATGCCTGGCGCGCCTCCAGCTTCACGGCGGAAGGCGACCTCAATGGCCGCAACCTGCGCATCGCCATGCTCGGCGGGCGTTCGGTGATCGTGGTGGATGCCGGAGCCGGCGGGCCGGCGTCCGGCGCCCTCTCGGATGTTTGGCGCCGGACCCTTCAGGTCGCGGCGGTGAAGGTGGATGCGGCCCGGACCGACAATCGGGGCGCGGTGCGCTCCATCCCCCTCTCGCGGCTCGGCGGCGTGCCCGGAAGCTTCGACGTTCTGGTGCGGGGCGAATGGTCGGCAACGTTCGATCTCGGCAAGGCCGTCTCCAGCGGCGGGCTGCCCTCGCGGCTTGATCTCGACCTTTCGGCGGCGCCCGGAGCGGGATCCTCGCCGCCCGTGGTCTCTGTGTTCCTCAACGATTATCTGCTGGGCGCGCGCAATCTCGATGCAAACGGGGAGCCGGAATCCCTGTCCGTGCCGGTGCCGCTCTATGCCATTGCGCCCGTGAACGTGCTGCGCGTGGCCTTCCAGCGCCAGCCCATGGGCGACCGCTGCCGCGAGACGCCCCAGGCCTTCCCGGTTGCCGTGCTCCCATCGAGCCGTCTGGTGGCGGATACGGAGGCGAAGTCCACGGACTTTGTCGGCGTCATCGCGCGCCTCACCGGCCCGGTCGATCTCATCATACCGCCCGCCTATGCGCAGCGCCCGAGCGAGAGCCTGCCGCGTCTCGTGTCCCTGGTGAATGCAACCGGTGCATCGCCCGAGCGCGCCCGTCTGGTTCTCGCCTCCGGCACCGGGGCGGTGACGCCAAATGCCAACTTCCTCGCCTTTGACGTGCCGGTGGAGGGTGCCCAGCAGAAGGTGCGGGTGGACGGGGAACGCCTCGTCCTCACCGGCGAGGACGGGGACACGTTGCTGGACATGACAGGGCTTGACCGTCTCGCCGTGATCCAGGCGGTGGCGGCAGGCTCGAAGGTCGGTCTTGAATATCACACGGTGGGCACAGGCCCGGGCAATGCCGCCGCCTTCCAATTGGGCATGGGCGATGTCGCAGTGATCGCCGCAACCGGCACAGTCGCGCAGATTTCGAGCCGCAGCGCGCTTGCGGCGGTCGCCGATCGGCCGCTGGACTATGTGTTCATGGCCTGGCAGGCGCGCGGCACCTGGGGACCGATCGCGGTCGGCATCGCCATCCTGCTGTTCATTCTCCTGCTTCTGCGCGCCCGCGCGGCACGACGCCGGCACCAGGCGGACCAGTCCTGACCATGGACCACCGGAGCGAGCGCGGTAGAACGCGCGCGGGAAGGACGGCACCATGCTGAACGCGGTGCTGCTCTATCCCGCGGCTTTCTATTATTCCGCGCTCGAATGGACGGCGGCCGTGGTCGCCGTCCTCATCATGCTGTCCAGCCTCGATGACCTATTCATCGATGGCTATTACTGGACGCGCGAGATCATCCGTGCGCTCACCATCAAGCGCGCCCCGACCTATACGCCGCTGAGCCAGAAGGCGCTGCGCGAGCATCCCGAAAAGCCCATCGCCATCATGGTTCCGGCCTGGATGGAGGCCAATGTCATCGCCATGATGCTCGACACCATGGTCGGGGCGCTGGAATACCGCAATTACCGCATTTTCGTCGGCACCTATCCCAATGACCGGGCGACCATCGACGAAGTCGAGCGCATGCGGCGGCGGTTCAAGCAGTTGCAGCGGGTCGAGGTGCCCCATGACGGCCCCACCTGCAAGGCGGACTGCCTGAACTGGGTGGTGCAGGCCATCTTCCTCTACGAGCAACAGCACGACATGGAGTTTTCGGGCGTCGTCCTGCATGACTGCGAGGATGTCATCCATCCGCTGGAACTGCACCTCTTCAACTATCTCGTCCACCGCAAGGAACTGGTGCAGATCCCAGTCATGTCGCTCGAGCGCAACTGGTTCGAGTTGGTGGCCGGAACCTATATGGATGAGTTCGCGGAATGGCATTCCAAGGACCTTCCCGTGCGCGAGAGCCTGTCCGGCATGGTGCCCTCCGCCGGAGTCGGCACCTGCTTTTCGCGCACCGCCCTGCTCGCGCTCTGCGCCGAAACCAATAACCAGCCCTTCAACACTGACAGCTTGACCGAGGATTACGACATCGGCCTGCGCCTGACGCGCAAGGGCATGAAGTCCATCTTCGTGCGATTCCCGGTGCAGTATCGCGT
>JASBUY010000268.1 GCA_030147645.1 Aquabacter sp.
GTCTGGAGATGGGTGAAGCCCGGCATGACGGTGGCGGCATGGGCCAGCGCCTTCTCGCACAGCGCCGTCATCAGGTCCGCGATCTGGGCGTCCAGCGCGTCGATGGTGTCGCGCACATAAAGGCGGAAGTCCGTGGCCACCTGATCGTTGCGGGAGCGGGCGGTATGAAGGCGCCCGGCGCTCGCGCCGATGAGGTCGGCGAGGCGCTGCTCCACATTCATATGGATGTCTTCCAGGTCGCGCCGGAAGGTGAAGGTGCCCGCCTCGATCTCTGACAGGATCGTGTCTAGACCCTTCTGAATCTTCTGGACATCCTTCGCCGCCACGATGCCCTGGGCGGCCAGCATGGCCGCGTGGGCCTTGGAGCCGGCAATGTCCTGGGCGTAAAGACGCTGATCGAAGCCGATGGAGGCGTTGATCTCCTCCATGATGGCGTCGGGGCCCGTGGAGAACCGCCCGCCCCACATCTTATTGCTCATGACGGACCTCCTCGATGACTGAACCCGATGCGCCGACCCCGCCTTCCGCCGAACCGCGCCGCGCGGGGCGCGGGCGCATGGTCGCGGTGCTGGGGGCGGCGGTTCTGGCCGGCGCCCTTGCGGGGGCGCTCGCCCTATACGTGATGGAGGGCACCCCCCGCAATGCGGCTTCCGCCGATCCGGCCTCCAGTACGCCAAAGGCCACGGCGTCCAGCTCCGCCGCCGATCCGGCCTGTGCCGGCGCGGTGAGCCTGGCCGAGCGGCTGAAGCCGCTGGCAAAGGGCGAAGTCGCCGCCCTCTCGCTCGCCACAGAGCCGCGCCGCCTGCCGCCCTTGAGCTTCACCGACGCGGCCGGAAAGTCCCTGACGCTGGCCGATTTCAAGGGCAAGGTCTTGCTGGTCAACCTCTGGGCCACCTGGTGCGTGCCGTGCCGCAAGGAAATGCCAGCGCTCGACCATCTGGAACAGGCACTCGGGGGCGACCGCTTCCAGGTGGTGGCCATCAATCTCGACACCAAGGACCCGGAAAAGCCGCAGGCCTTCCTGAAGGAGATCGGCAACCGCTCACTCGCTTTCTATGCCGATCCCGGCACCAAGAGCTTTTCCGCCCTGCGCGCGGTCGGGCGCGGCTTCGGCCTGCCCACCAGCCTGCTGGTGGACGCCAATGGCTGCGAGATCGGCTTCCTCGCCGGCCCTGCGGAATGGGCGAGCGAGGATGCGCAGGCGGTGATCAAGGGCGCGATGGCGGGCGGGTGAGGCAGATCTGCCGTCAGGCCCCGAGGAGCCTCCGCATGGCCTGCATGCCGAGCGGCGTCGCCACCGGGCCGTTGGCCAGCACGAAAAGGCCGGCCGGCGAGGGCGTGTTCGTGCCCTGCCAGGCGGAAAAGCCCATCCAGGATGTGAAGCCCCGCACGCCGCCATTCTTGTTGAGCACGGTGACCGGCCCGTCGGGTGTCTTTATGGATGCGCGGAACCATCCATATGCCGTGCGTGGCGCGCCTGTTCCGGTGCAAGCGGGGGTCCGGATGTCCGCGCCCTGCTGATAGGCGAGGGCGGGGTCGGACAGCCCGCCGTCCATCAGGCCCATGTTCAGCCGCAGATATGCGAGCATGTCCGCGCCGTTGGACACGAGGCCGCCGGAGCCGATGCCGGTGGGGCTTACCGGCCGGTAGGGATCGTTCGCAGGCACGGCACCCCAGGGCTTGGTATATCCCTGAGGGAGGCGGGGCTTCATTTCGGGTCGGAACCAGCCGGTTCGGGTAGCGCCGAAGGTGGCGCCGAACGCCTTCAGCCTCTGGTCGTACCGGTCGGCGAAGCCCTCCGCCGTGACCCCCGCGATCCCGGTGCCCGCCATGGCGAGCAGGGACCAGCCAAGGTTGGAATAGGCATAGCAGGTGCCTTGCGGATCGGGCGGTTGATAGGCGGAGAGATATTTGAACAGGCTTTCAAACGTCCTGAGTGTGCCGGGCGGATAGGCGCCGCCTTGGTTGTCCTGGGGCAGGCCCGGCCGATAGGTGGCGAGATTCTCCAGGGTGAGCGCGGCGACGCCAGGCGACAGCCGGGCAGCCGTGCCAAGCCAGGAGCCGAGCGTGCCCTGGAACGGGCCATGGGCCCGGTAATGAAGCGCGGAGGTGAACACTTTCGAAATGGAGCCGATCTCGAACGGCGTCGCGGCATCCAGCCCGAGGGGTTGGCCGAAGGGATTGGTGAGCCCGTCCGCTCCCGCGAACAGCAGGCGGCCTTTCCCCTCGCGCGTGACCACGCCGAGCACGATCGCGAGCTTTGCGTTATGGGCGCCGCGTGCGGTTCGGCAGGCTGCGTCGATGAGGCTCTGGAGCGGGTCGCCCTGCGGCTGCGCCAGGGCATGCCGGCCAAAAGCAGCGGTGGCCAGACCTCCGAGGAGAACGGAACGCCGCGTCAGCATGAATGAAGGGCCCCCATCAGGCACCGACACTCAGCGCCTGTTTTGCGGCAGGAGGATGATGCCGCCTAACCCTCGCCCATTTCCGAGCGTTGCGGCCGGGCCATCAGGTCCGCCACGGCCGCATCGATAGTGAGCCGGCCATCGATCACCGCATCCACGGCGGCGCAGATGGGCATGTCGATGCCGCGCGCCCGCGCCATTTCCATCAGGACGGTCGCGGTAAAGGCGCCTTCCGCGAGCTTGCCCTCGGGACGCCGCTCCTCGCCGAGCGCAAGGCCCAGGGCGAAATTGCGCGATTGCGCGCTGGAGGCGGTCAGAATGAGGTCGCCAAGGCCCGAAAGGCCGGTCAAGGTCTCGGCCCGCGCCCCAAACGCCACGCCGAAGCGCGACAATTCGGCGAAGCTGCGCGCGATCAGCGCCGCGCCCGCGCTGGCGCCCAGCCGGCGCCCGGCGACGATGCCGGCGGCGATGGCGAGCACATTCTTCGCCGCCCCGCCGATCTCGACGCCCCGCACATCGGTGGAGTGATAG
>JASBUY010000015.1 GCA_030147645.1 Aquabacter sp.
GTGGGTGTGCCGCAGGACGCGCCGGGAGGCAAGGGCCGCGCACCGCGCTTTGGGCCTTGAGCCGGCATGCAAAGCCCGGCAAGCGGAAGCGCCAAAAGAAAAGGGCCGCTCCGGGGAGCGGCCCTCTCCGTCCTGCGTTCAGCAGCGATCAGTTCTTCGCGGGCGCGGGAGCGGCGGGCGCTGCCGGGGCGGGCGAGGTCGGCGACGCGGCGGGGGCGGAGGCCTTCTCCACCTTCGCGTCGGCCCGCAGTTTGGTCACCAGCTCTGTCTGCGCCTTTCGCACCAGATACTGCTCGATCTGGTCAGACACCTGCTCATAGCTGGGGACAGGCTTCTGGCGCTTGTCCTCCACCTTGATCACGTGCCAGCCAAACTGGCTCTTCACCGGATCGGAGACCTGCCCCTTTTCCATTTTGAACGCCGCTTCGGCGAATTCGGGGACCATCTGGTCCTTCGTGAAATAGCCGAGATCACCGCCATCCTCGGCGCTATCCTTGGAATTATCCTTGGCGAGCTTGGCGAAATCCTCGCCGCCCTTGGCCTTGGCCGCGATTTCCTTGGCCTTCGCCTCGTCGTCCACCAGGATGTGGCGGGCGCGCACCTCGGTCTCGGGCTTGGTCGTCGCAACGAACTCGTCATAGGTCTTGCGCTTGGCCTCATCGGAGACCGCCTTTTTGGCCTCCGACATCATCAGCGCTTCCATCAGCGCCTTGGTGCGGGCATAGGCGAGACGCTGCTGGAAGTCCTGGGACTGGTCGAGCTTCTGCGCTTCCGCCGCCTTGGCGAGGAGCGTCATGTCCGTGAGGAAGGACAGTACATATTCGGCGCGCTGCGCGCCCTGAACCTGGGGCAGACCGGGGCCGATATCCTCTTCCGCAATGGCGACTTCGCTGGCGCGGATCGGCGTTCCGTTCACCGTGGCAACGACCGGATCGGACGCCGCAGGCGCGCCGGCGGCCGGCGCGGGGGTCGCAGCCGGCGCGGCGGCGGGGGCGGACTTTGCGGCGGGCGCCTGGCTCTGGGCCAGCACCGGGCCCGCAGCGACGCTCAAGGCGAGAACCGAAAGGGCCGCCAGAAGGGCGGGCGGAGCGGAGCGCGTCATGATGGATAAAGTCCTTGTTTCTCCTGGCGGGCGACCCCGGTTGGTCCGGCGCGGCTGCTGAGGTCGGTCCCGGCGCGGCGCACCCTCGCTCAGCTGAGAGGGGCTTGCAAGGAAATAGACGCCAGTGCGCGTGTCGCGTCCCGAAGGTGCGTACGCGTTTCCGATTACCGTCCGCAGATGGCGTCGCGGGGGTAAAATCGGGGCATTCCTGGGGCCTCGGGCGAGAAAGCGAACTTTCGCGCGACCGGGCCTTCCGATTCCCGGCGCGAGGCTGTATAAGGCGCGCCTCCAATCCAGAAAGATGGTTTCGCTAGCCCGCGCGAACCGACGCTGCGGGCGGGGCTGAACTTAACGTTTGCCGGAGTTTTGGACATGGCTGTCCCGAAGAGAAAAACCTCGCCGTCCCGTCGCGGCATGCGCCGTTCGGCCGATGCGCTGAAGCAGCCCACCTATGTCGAGGACAAGGATTCCGGCGAACTGCGCCGTCCCCACCACCTCGACCTGAAGACCGGCATGTATCGCGGCCGGCAGGTGCTGAAGCCCAAGACTGAGGCGTGATCGCAGGTCTCGTCGTGGCCTCTGTCTTTGACGGGGCCAGTGATCGATTTCAGCCGCCTCGCGGCTGATCGGCACGCGGCGATACTGGCAGAGGGAAAGCTGCCGCTGCGCGGCTGCGTGCGGTACGCGCTAACCCTCTTTGCCATTGGGGGATTTCCGTCTTTTTCAGGCGGTGACATTTCATCGGGGATATGCGACCCATCGGTGATCGACGACCCACAGGGTTCGGACCACCGGAGGCATTGCCATGCTCACCCCGATTCCCCTGCTGATCGTCCCGCTCGCCGTCTACAACATCATTATTTTCCTGACGCCGGGCGTCTCCTGGTCCGCGCCCATCGCTGACATTGCCATGGTGTCCGGCAGCCATTGGGCCGTGACGGTGGGCGACGCCTTCCTTGGCTTCTGCCTGTTCGTGCTGTTGTTCGAGATATTGAAAGCGACGCGCGTCACGTCTCGCTCCATCATCGATCACATCCTGTCCGTTCTGGTGTTTGCCGGTGGAGTGGTTGAATTTCTTCTGGTGCCACAGGCCGCCACTTCAATCTTCGCCTTGCTGGTCGGGATCATGCTGCTTGACGTGATTACCGGCTTTTCCGTCTCCGTCCGCGTGGCCCAACGCGATGTCGCGCTCACCGCGCCGTCCAACGGATGACGCGGAGCGGCGAGCGCCTTAGACTGGCGCCACTTCAGAGACGGACCCAGTGACCGGCGGATCTGACCATAAGCGGGGCACGCGCCTGCCCGCCCAGCCGGACGGTGACGCTTATGCGTTCGCCGGGCAGGTTTCGCGCGGCCAATTGGTCGAGGAATTGCTGGGTCTGCTCGCGCCGAATGCGCCCCGCGGGGGATGGGCGTTGCTTCTCGTCGGCATCGACCATCTGGGTCGCATGAACGACACGTTCGGCTTCGAGGTGGCGGACCAGATCGTTGGGCAGATCGCCGCCCGCCTGCGCACCCGCGTGCCGCAACCGGATCTCGTGGCCCGTTTTTCCGGCGGCAAGTTCGCCGTGCTCTCGCGCCAATCCAGCGACTGCGCGGAGGTGGGTGCGCTTGCGAGCGCGATCTGCTCCGACGTCAGCATCGCTCCGTTTGAAACCTCGGCCGGCCCGATGCCGGTCACGGTGACGGTCGGCGGCATCACGGCGCCGGAGCGTCCCACGTCGCTCAATGCGGTCTTGGCCGGGGTTCAGGAGGCGCTGGACCAGGCCAAGCATCAGGCGCGGGGCTCCTACCGCTTGCACGAACGCGACGCGGCGGTGGACCGCCGGCGGCGGACCAACCAACGCACCGCCGAAGAGATCGTGCGCGCCATCTGGGATCGCCGCATCTTTTTGGCGCTCCAGCCGGTCGTATCCGCCAAGACCCGGGAGCCGGCCTTCTACGAAGCTTTGGCGCGCATTGCCCCCGTGACAGGCGCTCGCCTCACGGAAGCCGGGCAGATCGCGGAAGCCGCCGAGCGGCTCGGCCTGATCGGCTTTCTCGACCGTCACGTCCTGGCGCACGCGACCGAGGCCTTGCGGCGGGACACCAATCTGCATCTCTCGGTGAATGTGTCCCCCTCCTCCATCGCCGACCACGGCTGGCTGAGCCTGTTCGCCGCCGAGGTCACGCCCGACCTTGCCGGCCGGCTCATCGTGGAGCTGACGGAATCGGCGGCGGTCAATGACATCGACGCGGCCCGAGCCTTCGTGCACAAGGCGCGCGATCAGGGGGCGCGCGTCGCGCTCGATGATTTCGGAGCCGGCTCCACTTCGTTCCGAAACCTGCGCAGCCTCAGCGTCGACATCGTGAAGATCGACGGCAGCTTCGTGCGCAACATGGCGCACTCGGCCGATGACCGCGCCTTTGTTCGCGCGCTCCTTCAGCTCGCCCGGGCCCTCGGAATCTCCACGGTGGCGGAATGGGTGCGCTCAGAGCGCGTCGCTGCGATGCTTGAGGCCGAAGGCTGCGATTTCATACAGGGCGCTTTGTCGGGCCTTGCCCTGCCCTATCACCCTGGGGATTGCCCGACGGCGGGCCGGAGTGCCGGCGGCGCCGTGAGCCGCTCATCCATAGAGGACAGCGCCGCCGTCAAATAAGCGGCGCCATCCGGCAGATGGGGCGGGGTTACTCCGGCTTGGAGGCGAGCTTTTCCAGCTTTTGCTGCATGTCGGCCATCTGACGCTTCAGGGCCTCGAGATCGTCGACGGGACGCTCCGCCGTCGGCGTGAGGGGGGCGCCGGGCTGCTCATCACCCTTGTTGAAGGGCATGAAGATATTGAAGGCCCGCTCGAACATTTCCATGTTGCGGCGCACATGGTCGTCAAATCCGCCGAAGCTGGTACCCGTGAGTGTCTTGGCCACCTGATCGCGGAACTTCTCTTGTTCCTTGGTGAAGCTGTCGATGGACATTTCCAGATAGCGCGGGACCATCATCTGCATGCTATCGCCATAGAAGCGGATGATCTGACGCAAAAAGGCGATCGGGAGCAGGTTTTGCCCTTTATTTTCCTGCTCGAAAATAATCTGCGTCAAGACAGAATGGGTGATGTCGTCGCCATTCTTGGCGTCGTAAACGACGAAATCTTCGCCCTCCTTGACCATATTGGCCAGATCTTCGAGCGTGACATACGTGCTGGTGCCGGTGTTGTAGAGCCGGCGATTGGCGTATTTCTTGATGGTGACTGGCTCTTGCGTCTTGGCCATTTCGCTCATCCGTTTCCTCGACTGGTCGGAGGGTACGGCGTTTCCCGCGTCGCGGCTAGCCTTTTGTGCGCAGCATGACGCGCGATTGTGCGCAGCATGATGCCTGTGGCCATCGGGGTTTCGGCGCGATGCGGAACCCTCCGCATTGACTTTGGCGCCCTTTGATCCGACATCCATGGAGCGACCGACGATGCACCGCACGGGGCGCGGCATCTCGGCTGAACCGCCCGCCAACGGCCCCGCCAAAGGCCCACTGCCGAGGAGACCAGCATGAGTGAGGACGTTGTCATCGTAGGGGCCGCGCGCACCCCGGTTGGTTCGTTCAACGGCGCCCTGGGCACTTTGCCGGCCCATCAGCTCGGCTCCATCGCCATCAAGGCCGCGCTTGAGCGCGCCGGGGTTGCCTCCGACGCGGTGAGCGAGGTGATCCTCGGCCAGGTGCTGACCGCCGCGCAAGGCCAGAATCCCGCCCGTCAGGCCTCCATCGCGGCCGGCATTCCCATCGAGAGCCCGGCCTGGGAAATCAACATGGTCTGCGGTTCGGGCCTGCGCACCGTCGCGCTCGCCGCGCAGGCCATCCAGACCGGCGACAGCAGCATCGTGGTGGCCGGCGGCCAGGAATCCATGAGCATGTCGGCCCACGCCGCCCACATGCGCACCGGCACCCGCATGGGCGGCCTCGAACTCATCGACACCATGATCAAGGACGGTCTGTGGGATGCCTTCAACGGCTACCATATGGGCGTCACTGCCGAGAATGTGGCGCGCCAGTTCCAGATCACCCGCGCCGACCAGGACGAATTCGCCGTCGGTTCCCAGAACAAGGCCGAGGCCGCTCAGAAGGCGGGCAAGTTCAAGGACGAGATCGTCCCCGTCACCATCTCCACCCGCAAGGGCGACGTGGTGGTGGATGCGGACGAATATATCCGCCATGGCGCCACGCTCGATTCCATGACCAAGCTGAAGCCGGCCTTCTCCAAGGACGGCACGGTCACGGCCGGCAATGCCTCCGGCATCAATGACGGCGCCGCCGCCGTGGTGCTGATGAGCGCCAGCCGCGCCGCCGCCGAGGGCAAGAAGCCGCTCGCGCGGATCGTGTCCTGGGCGCAGGCCGGCGTGGACCCGTCCATCATGGGCACCGGCCCCATCCCGGCCTCCAAGGCGGCGCTGGAAAAGGCCGGCTGGAGCGTCAACGATCTCGACCTCATTGAGGCCAACGAGGCGTTCGCCGCGCAGGCGATCGCCGTGAATAAGGGCCTCGGCTGGGATACGGACAAGGTGAACGTGAATGGCGGCGCAATCGCCATCGGCCATCCCATCGGCGCCTCCGGCGCCCGCATCCTCGTGACCCTGCTGCACGAAATGGAGCGCCGCGACGCCAAGAAGGGCCTCGCGACCCTCTGCATCGGCGGCGGCATGGGCATTGCCATGTGCCTCGAGCGCGACTGAGCGGCCAGCACGACCTGACCCCGGGCCGGCATCGGCGATGCCGGCCTTTTCTTGATGCGGGATCAGCCGCTTGGCCGCCTCCGCGCCCTCCGGTTTACAATACCAAGTGAGGGCCAAAAAAAGCTCGAACCGGCCCGATTCCTTGCTTAGAAGCAAAGATGCCGGTTGTGTATTGGGTTACCCAAGAACCAAGGCAAACTTGAAGGGAGAGGAACATGGCGCGTACCGCTCTTGTCACCGGCGGCACCCGGGGGATCGGCGAGGCCATCTCGGTCGCATTGAAGGCGGCGGGATATCAGGTCGCCGCGAACTATGCCGGCAATGACGCGGCTGCTTCCGCGTTTCACGAGAAGACCGGCATCCCGGTCTATAAGTGGGACGTCTCCGACTTCGAGGGCTGCAAGGCCGGCATCGCCAAGGTGGAGGCGGATCTTGGCCCCGTCGATGTGCTGGTGAACAATGCCGGCATCACGCGCGACGCGACGCTCCACCGCATGAGCCTTGAGCAGTGGCAGGCGGTGATCAACACCAATCTCAACAGCCTGTTCAACATGACGCGCAACGTCATCGAGGGCATGCGCGCGCGCAAGTTCGGCCGCATCGTCTGCATCTCGTCCATCAACGGACAGAAGGGCCAGTTCGGCCAGACCAATTATTCCGCCGCCAAGGCGGGGGAGATCGGCTTCGTGAAGGCGCTCGCCCAGGAAGGCGCGGCGCTGGGCATCACGGTGAATGCCATCGCCCCCGGCTATATCGGCACCGAAATGGTGCGCGCGGTGCCCGAGGACGTTCTGAAGAAGATCGTGTCCACCATCCCCGTCGGCCGGCTCGGCGAGCCGGAGGATATTGCGCGCTGCGTGGTGTTCCTGGCGGCGGACGAAGCCGGCTTCATCACGGGCTCGACCCTGACCGCCAACGGCGCCCAGTACATCACCTGATCCCGACCTCGGCGCGGCGGCGGAGCACCTTGCCGCCGCGCCCACGCCGCGCCCTGCGGTCGGGCGCGGGATGGAGCGCATGACGCCATCGCACCAGGCCTCCGCGACGCGCATCGGCCTCCTCGCCATCGCCCTCTGGTCCACCCTTGCGCTGCTGACCGCCGCGACGGGGCGCGTGCCCCCTTTTCTCCTCACCGCCCTTACCTTCGGCATGGGGGGCCTGGTGGGCCTGATCGCCGCCATCAGAGGCCCCGGCCTCGGCGTGCTGCTTCAATCACCGGCGGCTTGGCTGCACGGCGTCGGCGGGCTATTCGGATATCATTTCCTGTATTTCACGGCCCTGAAACTCGCCCCGCCCGCCGAGGCGGGGCTGATCAATTATCTTTGGCCGCTGCTCATCGTGCTGCTGTCCGCGACGCTGCCAGGGCATCGGCTCCGCCCGGCGCATGTGATGGGGGCGCTGCTCGGGCTTGCAGGCGTGACGCTCCTTCTCGCCAGCCGGGGCCTTGCGGGCTTCAGCGCAGAGGCGCTGCCGGGCTATATCGCCGCTTTCGCCGCCGCCTTCATCTGGGCGGCCTATTCCGTGACCTCGCGGCGCTTCGGGCATGTGCCGACGGAGGCGGTGGCGGGCTTCTGCCTCGCCACGTCGGCCCTCTCTTTCCTGTGTCACTTTGTCAGCGAGCCGCCCCTCTGGCCGGCCTCGGCAGGCGAGTGGTTTGCGGTGGCCGCGCTTGGCGTCGGCCCGGTGGGCGCCGCCTTCTATGCCTGGGATATCGGGATGAAGCGGGGCGACGTGCGCTTTTTGGGCGTCGCCTCCTATGCCGCTCCGGTTCTCTCCACCCTTCTGCTGGTTCTCGCCGGGTTCGCGCAGGCAAGCCTCGCGCTTGCCGTGGCCTGCGCCCTCATTGTCGGCGGCGCGGCGATCGCGGCGCGGGTGCGGAACTAGCGAGCCTTCCGCCCCGAAGGCGCGCGAATCCTATGGGAACGGGGCCGAGCGGCCGACAAAACCTTGTCAGGGCGTCGGGGAAGCATTAGAGCGCGATCGGTCAGTCCTACTCACGCTGATTGTGCATGCGCCATCTTTTTTGACGATGCAGCACGCACCCGAATTTCAGTGCCCGCGCGAAGGCACGCCAGACAGGAAAGTCCAATG
>JASBUY010000286.1 GCA_030147645.1 Aquabacter sp.
CACGGATCGCGATGGCGCCCGGGGCATCGCCGAGGCGATCCGCTCCGGTCTCCAGGCCATGACGGGGCGCCCGGGCAGCGGCGTTCCGTCTGCGACCGTGAGCATCGGCGTCCAGGCGGTGGGCCCGAAGACCAATCTTAACGTGGAGGCGCTGCTGGAGGGGGCGGACCGGGCGCTATACAGGGCCAAGGCGGAAGGACGAAACAAGGTGGTCGCCTTCGCCTGAACCGACCGCGCGGGCCAAGGTCCACGCAAGCTTGGGCGCACAGGCTACCTCCATTGTTTGTCGCCTTTCCTGACGTGAATCTTGCGGAGATCGTCCCATGGCATTTGGAGCGGGATCGTTCCGGCGCAGCAGCGTGCCGCCAGCCATCGATACAAGGCTGCTCGATCGGCTGCCCTCCGCAGTGCTGCTGTGTGATCCTCAGAGCCTCGTGATCCGCTACGCCAACGGCCGGGCCATCGCCCTGTTCGAGCGCCTCGCTCCCCTTCTTCCCGTGCAGCCCGAAGTCCTGGTCGGCAGCCCGCTCGAAACGCTGCACCCCGCCTTCGCCGACCGGCGCGGCGAAATCATCGCCGGCGCGGACCAGCCGTGCCGTCTGGTGCTCACTTTGCAGAGCGAGACCCTCGAATTCCACCTCGACGCCGTGCGCGATGCCGGCGGACGGCGCAGCTATCTCCAGGTGACCTGGAACGTCACCACCGACCTGGTGGCCGAAGAGCGCAAGGTGCGTCATCTGCGGCAGATGGTGGACGATATGCCGGTCAACATCATGACCTGCGATCCGCGCGATTTCCGCATCGATTACGCGAACCGCGCCACCCTTGAGACTTTGCGGCGCATCGAGGCGCATCTGCCCGTGAAGGCGGACGCGCTGGTGGGCAGTTCCATCGACGTTTTCCATAAGGACCCGGCGCGCTGGCGCGCCTTGCTCGCCGATCCCCGCCATTTTCCGCATGTGGCACGCATTCGGGTCGGGCCGGAAACCCTGGATCTGCGGATCACCGCTTTGATGGATACCGACGGCGCTTATGCCGGGCCCATGGTCACCTGGGCCCTCGCCACGGGCCAGGTGGAGGCCGCAGCGGCCATGACGCAGGTGGTCAGCGAGATGACGGCCACGGCGGCCACGGTTGACGCCTCCAGCGCGCAGCTTCTCCAAGTGACGCAGGAGACCGAACAGACCGCATCCGCCGTCGCGGCATCGACGCTCAAGGTTTCCAATGCCTTTGAAGATATCTCCCAGCGCCTGCGCGATGCCATGGCCATGTCGGGTGAGACCGCAAAGCAGGCCCAGGAGACGGACGACATCGTCAACAGCCTCGCCAACAGCGTGAAGCGCATCGGCACCGTCACGGACCTCATCGAGAAGATCGCCTCCCAGACCAACCTGCTCGCGCTGAACGCCACCATCGAGGCGGCGCGCGTCGGCCCCGCCGGCAAGGGGTTCGAGGTGGTCGCCCAGGAAGTGAAGGCGCTCGCGATCCAGACCGGCGAAGCCACCAAGGACATACGTGGTCAGGTCGGCGCAGTTCAGGCCACGACCGACACTGCCACGGCGGCGGTTTCCGAGATCACCCAGAGCGTCGGGCGTCTGACATCGGTCTTCAAGTCCATCACCGCGGGCATGACAAAGCAGGCGAAGGCCAACCGGGATGTCAGCGAAAGCATGGAGGACGTGGCCCGTGCCGCCGGCGAGATTCGCGCCGCAGCCGGCGAGGTGAGCGGTGTAGCGGGGAGCGTTTCTCAGCTTGCCGACACGCTCAAGGGAGAAGTTCGTACCCTTCTGAAGGACAAATCCAAGGATACGTAGTTTTACTTAAGGGCCCAATCGGCGGCCACTGCCCACGGCGCTAAGGACTTTAAAAGCATCGATATTTCGGGGCGTTTGCGATGGACTTCGCCGCCCGCGTCGTCGGCGCCACCCTTGCGTGTGCGGCCCCTTCAGCTTCGCGCAAGCCACATCATTACAAACATGTGAAGGAATATAGACCCGCGCCTGGGGAAGTTGGGTCGCTGGCACCCCGCAAGGGAGGGGATATGATGAAGACGCAGAGAGTGACCGCCGCCGGCCAGCCGCCCGTTCCGCTGGCGATGGACACCAAGGTGATCGATCACCTGCCCGTTGGTGTTCTCGTCTGCAATCCGCGCAGCCTCTCCGTATTGCATGCCAACAGCCACGCGCGGGCGCTGCTACCCGAAGCTTTCAAGAGCGCGGCTTCGGCCCTGGTTCTTGAGGATATGCACGCCGATTTTTCCGGCCTGTCCGCTGCGCTCGCTCGCCCGTCCGGGCTGCCGTGGTCGCGCGACATGGAGATCGGCGGTATCGCGCTTCATGTCAGTGTTGACATGATGGAGACGGGGCGGGGCCAGCCCGGCTATGCCCTGGTTACGGTCGAAAAGAGCGGGTCGGGTGTTTCGGCTGCAGCGCGGCGCTTGCGCCAGATGGTCGATGACATGCCCATCAATGTCATGACCTGCGTTCTGGGAGACTTCCGCATCGATTATGCCAACAAGGCGAGCATCAGCACGCTACGGCGCATCGAACGCTATCTGCCCATTACCGCCGACCAGTTGGTCGGCTCATCCATCGATGTTTTCCACAAGGACCCGATGCGCATTCGCCGCCTGCTCGCGGACCCCAGCAACCTGCCGCACGCCGCGCGCATCAAGGCGGGACCGGAAACCCTCGATCTGCGCATATCTGCCATTTACGACGACAACGGCGCCTATGCCGGCCCCATGTTGACCTGGGCACTGATGACCGAGGACGTGGCGGTCGCAACCAGCGTGTCGCAGGTTGTCGAGGCCATGGGCAGCATGGCGGAGCGCGCGCAATCTTCCAGCGAACGGCTGCTCGCCTTGACCCAGGAGAGCGAAGACATGGCCTCTGCCGTCTCCGCCTCAGCGGTGGAGATGTCGGCCTCGTTCGATGAGGTCTCCGGCCAGTTGCAGCGTGCCAGCGAAACCTCCCGCGACATGGCGGAGAAGGCTGGGGCGACCGATTCCCTGGTGAGCGGTCTGGCGGGGAGCGTGGAACGCATCGGCGCCATTACCGCGCTGATCGAGAAAATCGCCTCCCAGACCAATCTGCTCGCGCTCAACGCCACCATTGAGGCGGCGCGCGTGGGTGAGGCGGGGCGCGGTTTCGCCGTCGTCGCCCAGGAGGTGAAGGCGCTCGCGGTTCAGACCGCCACCGCGACCAAGGACATCCGCGAACAGGTTGCAGCAGTGCAGCAGACCAGCGCAGCTGCCGCGACCTCGGTCTCCGAGATCACCGGCAATATCGGCCGGTTCAGCGAAGTGTTCACCGCCATTTCCGCCGCCATGGAGGAACAGGCCGTGACCAATCGCGGCGTCAGCGAGAGCGTCACCGGCGTCTCGCGCGCGGTGCGCGATATCCGCATGGCCGCCCATGACGTGAGCGGCGTTGCGACTGAGGTGTCCGATTATTCGGTGCGCCTCACGCAGGAAATGGAAACGCTGCTGAAGCGCCGCGGCTGAGGCCGGATCAAGCGCAAATCCGCACGCAGCCGGGACGGTCTGGCGGGGAGGACATGCGGTAACACAAAGAGATAGAACACTTGGTGGTGTGGCGCCGGGGATCGCGCGGGAAATCCCCGGCCGCCGCGCATCCGTGTTTTCGCCGTCTCCCTCTTGTGCAGGGCTATTTTGTCTGCATAAATTGTCTGACAAAATCGTCCGACACAAAGAGGGGACTCATGCGACGCTTTTTTCTGAAAGCCGCGCTCTGCGTGACGCTGGCGCTCAGCACCCTGGGAGCCGCCCAGGCGGAGTCCTATCCGTCGCGGCCCATCACCATGGTGGTGCCATTTTCCGCCGGTGGCGGCACGGACATCCTCGCCCGCTTGGTGGCGCGGGAGTTGGAAAGCGTGCTTCAGCAGCCGGTCGTTGTGGACAACCGGCCCGGCGCGAGCGGCGCCGTTGGCGCGGAAAACGTCATGCGGTCCCCGCCGGAT
>JASBUY010000294.1 GCA_030147645.1 Aquabacter sp.
AAGATGTACGGAGCCATCTTGGGGTTCCAGCGGTGGGCCTGGTGGCCGAAGTGAACGCCAGCTTCGAGCAGCTGGCGCATCGAATAATCGGGAAGCGCCATTTCAGTTATCTCCGGTTAAGCCTCCGCGGACGTACCCTTGCCCCATGGGACAACGGGCACCGGATGGCCGAGATCGGCCGAATGTCCGCGTGCGGAATGGCGCGGCTTATAGGCGAAGGGGCGCAAAGAGGCAAGGGTGGTGCGCCACACATGACTCGTTCAAGGGGCGCGCTTCTGCCCCGCCTCGGTGATCGCCTTTTCCAAAGCGGCGGGAACGAGCGCATTCAGGTCCGCGAACATATGGACATAGGCGTCCATCGGCTTGCCCCAGGGGTCCTCGATGTCACGACCGTCCTTGCCCACATATTCGGAGAGGGTGAAGGTCTTTCCCGCCGCCTCCTTGAACGTCTCAAGGAGGATAGCCTTGTGCTTGGCGGTCAGGGTGAGAATCAAGGTGGAACGCTTCACGTCCTGGGGCGTCACCTGAGCGGCGACATGGTCGGAGAGGTCCACGCCCTTCTCCAGCCACAGAATCTGCGCGTTCATTTCGACTTTTGTCTCGTAGGGATTGACATCTACGCCGCGCGAGATGAACCGCGCATCGAGGGAATGAGACACGGCATAATATCGCGCGATGGTCTCGGCCGTGATGCTGCGCCCGGTATTGCCCGTGTCAACAAACGCGATGCGCACCGGCTGCGCCAAAGACGGCGCGGCAACCACCAGCGAGACAAGCACCGCGCCCAAAACGGCTTTCAACATCCGCATATCCGTCCTCGACATGGCCGGCGGATCGAAAGCTCCCTCCCAGCCAATGACGGATGATGGGGAAGTCGCCGTCGACCCGCTGAAGGGGATGCAAAATGGACGAATGGCTCACTCGCCCGAGCGGGACCCTAGAGCATGCGCCGATTAGCCTGCACCGCAGGCTGCGCGGATCACGCATTCTCTATCAAATAGTTAGAGTGCGATCCGATCATATTGTTTCAATCTGATCGGATCGCACTCTAGAAGCGGAGCCTTGTCGGTACGACGACACTCGGAGGCAGGACGCGCCTAAGCCGCCTCCACGGCTACAACGCCGGGGATGGCTTTAATGGCTCCGGCAATCTGCGGGGAGACCGGATAGCGCCCCTCCAGGCGGATCTCGACTTCCGCCCGCCCCTCTTCCATCAAGAGAATGAGACTCACTTCGCCATCGCCCTTGCCGTCAAGGCGGCGGGAGATTCCCTCCAGCGGTTCGGTCGAGCGCACGAAGATGCGCAGCGCCTTGTGGTGGCGAGACGTCGCCTCGTCCAAGCGCTCACAGGACTGGATGCGCAGGCGCACATCTTCGCCCTGAAGCTCAGCCGACACCATCATCAAGAGCGGCATGCCGGGCTCCAGCAGGTCGCGATAATGGGCGAGGCCCTCGGAGAAGATCACGGCCTCGAAATGGCCGGTGGGATCGGACAGGCCCACAATGCCCATGCGCGTCCCGGACTTGGTCCGACGCTCCTGTCGCGAGACCACGGTCGCGGCGATCCGCCCCGCGACGGCACCGGCCCGCACAGCGCGGGCAAATTCGGCATAGGGCTGCACCCGCATGCGCTTCAGGGCGGGCGCGTAATCGTCCAGCGGATGGCCCGTCAGGAAGAAACCGATGGCGTCATATTCGCGCTGAAGCCTCTCCGCCGGATCCCAGGGCTGGGCCTGCGGCAGCGGCAGTTCCGCCTTGACCGGCCCTGAGCCGAACATGTCGTTCTGGCCGAGCGCGCGGTCCTGTTCCTCGCGGGCCGCGTGGGCGACGATAGCTTCCAGCGCAGCAAAGACGCGGGCGCGGTTCTTCTCCAGCACATCGAAGCAGCCGGCCGCAGCGAGGCTTTCAAGCGTCCGCTTATTGACCAGCTTAACCGGCAGGCGGGAAGCGAAGTCCGGCAGATCCTTGAACGGACGCCCCGCACGCGCGGCAACGAGCGCATCCACCGCTGCTCCGCCGACCCCTTTGATGGCGGCCATGGCATAGATGATTTTACCGTCGATCACCTGAAACTCGCGCGCCGAAAGATTGACCGACGGCGGCACCACCTCGATGCCGAGGCGCTGCGCCTCCTGCCGGAATTCCGCGAGTTTGTCGGTGTTGCCCATATCCAAGGTCATGGACGCAGCCAGGAATTCGGTCGCGTAATTGGCTTTGAGCCAGGCGGTCTGATAGGCGACCAAAGCGTAAGCGGCCGCATGGGACTTGTTGAAGCCATAGTCCGCGAACTTGGCCAGCAGATCGAAAATGGTGTCCGCCTGCGCTTTCGGCACACCGCGCTCGGCGGCGCCCGAAACGAACCGCTCGCGCTGCTTTTCCATTTCCGCGCGGATCTTCTTGCCCATGGCGCGGCGCAGCAGGTCCGCTTCGCCGAGCGAGTAGCCGGCCAGCGCCTGCGCAATCTGCATCACCTGTTCCTGGTAGATGATGACCCCGAAGGTCTCCTTCAAATAGGGCTCTAGCTTCGGGTGGATATAGTCCGGCTGGGCGCGCCCGTGCTTGCAGTCGCAATAGACAGGAATATTGGCCATCGGGCCGGGACGGTAGAGTGCGACCAGCGCGATCAGATCCTCGATTCGGTCGGCCTTCATGTCCACGAGGGCGCGGCGCATGCCCGCGCTTTCCACCTGGAACACGCCCACAGTCTCGCCCTTCGCCAGCATGGCGTAGGTCTTCTCGTCGTCGAGCGGAATTTTCGACATGTCGATGTCGATGCCGCGCTGGCGAATGAGCCGGGCGGCGGTCTCGATAACAGTGAGTGTTTTCAGCCCGAGGAAGTCGAACTTCACCAGGCCCGCCTGCTCCACCCATTTCATATTGTATTGGGTGACGGGCATGTCCGACTTGGGGTCGCGATAGAGCGGCACCAAT
>JASBUY010000316.1 GCA_030147645.1 Aquabacter sp.
CGCGCCGGGGGGTGCTCAAGGGGTCGATCAAGCGGCCGCTGCTCCGCTCAATCCCCGCTGGAAGGTGCGCAGTTGGACGATTTCCGGCCTGACGGTCTGGACCTTCCGCCCTGGCCATTTCGTGCGCGACTGAAAGTCTCAGGCCGGCTCCCAGCCGGGCGGGGCGAGGACGAAGCCCTCGAATTGAAAGGCCGGGGCGACGGTGCAGCCTACCAGTGTCCAATCGCCCAGCGTCTTTGCCGATTGCCAGGCATGAGGCGGCACCACGGCCTGGGGGCGATGGCCGGCCAGAAGGTCGTTGCCCAGCACATGATCGGCGCGCGCGCCGTCCGCCGTCACGATGCCGAGGGTGAGCGGCGCGCCGGCATAGAAGTGCCAGGTTTCCGAGGCGTCCACCCTGTGCCAGTGGGAGCGCTCGCCCGCCGCGAGCAGGAAATAGATGGCGGTGGAGGCGCCGCGTCCGCCGCTCTCCCCCGCCTCGCGATAGGTCTCGCGGAAATGCCCGCCTTCGGGATGGGGCTCAAGGCCGAGCAGCGCGATGATCTCCTCGGCCCGCATGGCGCGCTCAGCCCTTGAAGCTGTTCTTGCGCGCCCGCAGCTCGGTGAACACCGCCGCGCTGTCGGCTTCGCCGAGTCCGAGGCGGGTGGCCATGTCCGGATCGTCGGCGCGCAGGAAGGGATTGGTCAGCTTCTCGTCGCCGAGCCGGGTCGGAATGGTGGGGCGGCCCGCCGCGCGCGCCTGCTCCGCCTCGCCGAACCGCGCCTGGAGCGCGCCATTGTCCGGGTCCACGCTCAGCGCGAACTTGGCATTCGAAACCGTATATTCGTGGCCCACATAGATGGCGAGGTCGTCGGGCAGGGTGCGCAGGCGCTGGAGCGACTTCCAGAGCACCGGCGGCTCACATTCGATGGGGCGCCCGCAGCCCATGACAAACAAGGTATCGCCGGCGAAGAGCAGCCGCTCGTCCTCGAACAGATAGACCACGTGCCCCGCCGTATGGCCGGGCGTCTCCATGACGCGACCGACCAGGGAGCCCACCGCCACCGGATCGCCGTCCACCACTTCCACATCGATGCCCGGAATGCTCGCGGCCTCGGCCTTGGGGCCGACGACGGTCGCGTTGTAGCGCGCTTTCAGGGCCGGCACGCCGTCCACATGGTCGGCATGATGGTGGGTGATGAGGATCTGGTTGGGCGTCCAGCCCTCCCGCTCCAGCGCCGCGATGACCGGCGCCACCTCCGGCACGTCGATGACCGCCGTGGCCTGCGCCACCGGATCGTGGATCAGGACCGCATAATTGTCGGCCAGGCAGGGTACAATCCGGATCTCGGCCGCCATAAGCGTCTCCTCAGGCTCGAAGATGCGCCCCCTGAGTAGCACGACGCGGAGCCGGGGCAACCCTCATCGGATCGTTTCGCCATGCTATAAAGCAAGCGTGAAAGGCGGCCCATGTTCCTCGATGTCGTTGATTTGCGCAGCTTCTATGCCCAGCCGCTGGGGGTTGTGACCCGCCGTCTGCTGGGCCGCGCCATTCGCGCGCGGTTGCCGGACGTGCGCGGCATGAGCGTGATGGGCATTGGATACGCGACGCCCTATCTCGGCGTGTTCCGGGAAGAGGCGGAGCGCTGCGTCGCCCTGATGCCGGCGGCGCAGGGCGTCGTGCGCTGGCCCTCCGCCGCCCCGACGCTGGCCGCGCTCGCGGACGAAGGCGCGCTGCCCCTGCCCAATAGCTGCATCGACCGCGTGGTGGCGGTCCATCTGCTGGAAATGACCCCCGATGCGGCCGCGACCTTGCGCGAGGTCTGGCGCGTGCTCGCGCCCGGCGGTCGCCTGCTGGCGGTGGTGCCGAGCCGGCGCGGCGTGTGGGCGCGCATGGATGCGACGCCGTTCGGCAATGGCCGCCCCTTCTCGCGCGGGCAGGTCGTGCGCCTGCTGCGCGAAGCCCTGTTCACGCCGGTCGGGTGGGACGAGGCCTTGTATTTCCCGCCCGTCTCGTCCCGCTGGCTGCTGCGCACGGCGGTTGCCTGGGAGCGGGTGGGCGGTGGCCTCTCCTTGCCCTTCGCGGGCGTGCATATCGTCGAGGCCACCAAGCAGCTTTATCGCCCGGCGCCGGTGAAGCGCGCGTCCTTCGTGCCGGCGTTGGAGCCGGTGTTCGGTCAGGGCGTCCCGGCGGGCTGATCGGCCGTGGTCTTGCGCGTGAGCAGGAACACCGCCTGCTCGCCCAAAAGGTTCCAGACCCACCAGGGCAGGTTGAAGCGCACGGGATAGCCGGACGAATCCAGCGCCACCGCCTTTTCCATGCGCGCGCCCATCACCTCCACCAGCTCCACGAAGTCGCGGATGGTGCAGAAATGGATGTTGGGCGTCTCGTACCAGGGCAGCGGCATATTCTCGGTCACGGGCATGCGGCCGTGCATGACGAGGTCCATGCGCGAGCGCCAATGGCCGAAATTGGGGAAGGAGACGATGGCGCGCCGGCCGATGCGCAGCATCTGCTCCAAGACCCAGCGCGGGCGCCGCGTGGCCTGGAGGGTCTGCGACAGGATCACATAATCGAAGGCGTCATCGGGGTAATGGGCGAGGTCCACGTCTGCGTCCCCCTGCACCACGGCAAGGCCGCGCGTCACGCCCGCATTCACGCCTTCGCGCGACAATTCGATGCCGCGTGCATCGCAGCCCCGCTCGTTGACAAGCAGATCCAGCAATTCGCCGGCGCCCGAACCCACGTCCAGCACGCGCGAGCCCGGCGCCACCATGTCCGCGATGACCGCGAGATCGACGCGCACGGAAGAGGTCCCGTTCAGTGGAACGGGGGC
>JASBUY010000319.1 GCA_030147645.1 Aquabacter sp.
GGGCATGGCGAAGCCGCCGCACACCACGTCGCCGAGCACGTCGTAGGAGACATAGTCGATGTCTTCGTAGGCGCCGTTCTCCTCCAGGAAGTTGATGGAGGTGATGACGCCGCGGCCGGCGCAGCCGACGCCGGGCTCAGGGCCACCGGACTCGACGCAGCGGATGTCGCGATAGCCGACCTTCATGACCTCTTCGAGTTCGAGGTCCTCGACGCTGCCGGCGGCGGCGGCCAGCGACAGGATGGTGTCCTGGGCCTTGGCATGCAGGATGAGGCGGGTGGAGTCCGCCTTGGGGTCGCAGCCGACGATGAGGATCTTGTGACCCATCTCGGCCAGGGCCGCCAGAGTGTTCTGGGAGGTGGTGGACTTGCCGATACCACCCTTACCGTAGAATGCGATTTGTCGTAGTGACGACATGACTGGTTTCCTTCGAACCGATTGCCAATGATCACTGCGTGCGGAGCCGCACGTGTGTTCCTCGCTCACAAACAGGCTCGCCGGTTACGGGAAGGAGCACATCGCTCGTCGTCGCGTCTGCGTGTACTCAGCCCTCACTCGCCGTGCAGATCCTCATCAGCAACGACCGTGCCATTTTTTTCTGACGCGGAATTGCTTGTGATCATTGATGTTTTTCTGCAGAGGGCCTATCGCGGACCCGTGTCCTGAACCGGACAGGGCGCTGCGACCTGTCCGAAACGAAACACGCCATACGGCCCGGGCGCGCCGCCGGCGCGGGCCGAAACGGTGGCGCCGCGCACGGGCGCGGGAAGCGGAATGGAACTTGCTTGGCTCCTCCGCGGACCCGGGCGGCGTTGCCCGGCGGCATTGCAGCGAGGCTCCCATGCAGATCGGTGTCGAGACGTCTAAGGCCGTGGACCAGCGGCGCGTTTTCGTGGTGGACCATGACGAGCTCACCCGCGCCGCCCTGCAATTCATGCTGCACGATGAAATCGAAACCCATGAGCTCGCCAGCCTGGAAGAGGCGTTCGAAAAGGGGGTGGGCTGGCTGAAGCCCGATGTGCTGCTGCTCGGTGTCTCCTATCTGGCGGAGCGCGGCACGGGGATCATCGGCGAGATCACGGCGGCCTTTCCCGGTGTGCGCATTCTCATTGTCTGCGCCAAGGCCGATGAGGCGGTCGCGGTGGAGGGCATCAAGGCCGGCGCCCACGGCGCCTTGGTCAAGCCGCTGACCCTGGAAGGGGTGCGCAAGAAGGTGGATACCATCCTCGGCCGCGGCGGCGCGGCGCCGCTCATTCAGCTCGGCATGTTCAAGTAGGGCCGCGCCATGGCCGATGTGCTGTTCTATGAGAAGCCGGGCTGCGGCACCAATGCGCGCCAGAAGCGCCTGCTGGAGCAGGCCGGCCATCGCGTGGAGGCGCGCAGCCTGCTGACGGAGCCGTGGACCGGGCCGCGCCTGCGCAGTTTCTTTGGCGAGACGCCGGTGGCCACCTGGTTCAACCCGGCGGCCCCGCGCATCAAGGCCGGGGCCGTCCTGCCCGAGGCGGTGGACGCGGATGCCGCCATCGCCTTGATGCTGGATGATCCCCTGCTCATCCGCCGCCCGCTGGTGGAGGCGCAGGGCATGCGCTGCGCCGGCTTCGATCGCGCGCCGGTCACGGATCTGCTGGCGCAGGAGCAGGACCTGCCCGAGGGATGCAGCCGGCCCACGGCCGGCCCGTGTCCGGAGCCGGCATGAGCCCCGTGCACCAGGAGACGCTGCCGGCGCCGGCGGCGCCGGAGGGCATGGCGGAGCCTGCCGGCAAGCTCGCCCTGATCTATCACGCCCGCACCAAGCACACGCTGCAGCGCTATGCCGCCGGCCCGGAAACGCTGGACTGGGACATGCAGCCCGATCCGTTCCGCGTCTTCGCCGGCAGCGCGCGGACTGTGCTGCCATTGGACGGCGTCCCCGCCACCCGCTTCGCGGATCTCGGTAAGGCTCTGCCGGCGGCGCCGCTGACGCTGGCGTCCGTCGGGCAGGTGCTTGCGCTCTCGCTGGCCCTCTCCGCCTGGAAGGAGCTGGGGCCGGACCGCTGGGCAGTGCGGTGCAATCCCTCCAGCGGCAATCTGCATCCCACCGAAGCCTATGTGCTGGCGTGCGGTGTGCCGGGGCTGGCGGATGGCGTGCATCATTATCTCAGCCGCGACCACGAACTGGAGCAACGCTGCGCCGCGACGCTCCCGCCCGATACGGCGCCGGGGCTATGGGTGGGGCTGAGTTCCATCCATTGGCGCGAGGCGTGGAAATATGGCGAGCGGGCCTTCCGCTATTGCCAGCTGGATCTGGGCCATGCGCTGGGGGCGCTGCGCTATGCCGCCGCCGCCCTCGGCTGGTCTGTGCGCGTGGTGAGTGGTCTCGATGGCGCGGCGTTGTCGGCGCTCATGGGGCTCGATCGCATGGCGGATTTCGCCGGGGTGGAGCCGGAGGATGCCGACGTGATCGTCGCCATTGGCCCACCCGGCGCCGCGCTCCGTGCGCCGCCTGAGACCGTGGCGGCGGGGCCCTGGACCGGGAGGGCCAACCGGCTCGATGCCCATCCGCTTTATCGCTGGCCGATCATCGGTGAGGTGAGCCAGGCCACCGCGCCGACAGGCGCGGGTCCGGTGGCGGCGGCGCCCGTGGCCTATCCGCCGCGGACGACATCGTCGGCGGCCCTGGCGGCGGATGTGCTGCGGGGCCGGCGCAGCGCGCAGCGCTTCGACAGCCGCTTCGTCCTGCCATTGGCGGATTTCTCCCACCTCCTGGATGCCTTGCTGCCGCGCGATCACGCACCGTGGGATCTTTGGGCCAACGATCCGCGCGTGCATCCGGTGCTGTTCGTGCATCGGGTGGAGGGGCTGGAACCGGGGCTCTACGCTCTGCCGCGCCATCCGCGCGCGCTGGCGGGGCTGCAAGTGGCGATGCGGGCGGATTTCACCTGGATGCCGGTGCCTGGGGCGCCCGCTCATCTGCCGCTGGCGCATCTGGTGAGCGCCGACACGCGCGGCGTGGCGCGCACGCTCAATTGTCACCAGGCCATTGCCGGGGACAGCTGCTTCGCCCTCAGCCTGCTGGCGGAATTCGAGCCGCTGGTGGCCCCGCAGCCCTGGCGCTACCGCCACCTGCAGTGGGAGGCCGGCCTGCTGGGGCACGTGCTCTATCTGGAGGCGGAGGCGCTGGGCTTGCGCGGCACCGGCATTGGCTGCTTCTTCGACGATTCCCTACATCAATTGCTGGAGCTG
>JASBUY010000338.1 GCA_030147645.1 Aquabacter sp.
CGCCACCGGCACCAAGGAGGACCCATGCCACCCCTCACGCTCGCTGTCGTCGGCTCCGGAATGATGGGGGGCGGCATTGCGCTCGATGCGGCGCGCCATGGCCTGTCGGTGAAGATCTATGATGCGCGCCCGGACGGAGCCGCAAAAGTGCGCGAGCGCGCGAACGCCGTCTATGCCCGCTGGGCCGCTTCTGGCCGCATGAGCGCGGAGGCGGGTGAAGCGGCGCTCGCGCGCCTGTCGGCCGCGCAGTCGCTGGCCGATCTTTCGGAGGCGGACATCGTGATCGAGGCCGTGTTCGAGGACCTCGCGGTGAAGCGCGAGGTGTTCGCGGCGCTGGCGCCTCATCTGCGGGCGGACGCCATCGTCGCCACCAATACCAGCGCGCTGCGGGTCTCCGATATTGCGCAAGATCTGCCCTTCGCCGCGCGTGTGCTGGGGCTGCATTATTTCAGCCCGGCGGAGGTCTGCCCGCTGGTCGAAGTGGTGCGCGCCAGCGCCACTGGTTCCGAGACGCTGGACAAGGCGCAAGCCTTCCTGACCGCCACGCGCCGCACGGCGCTTGCCTGCGCCGATACGCCGGGCTTCGCCATCAATCGCTTTTTCTGCCCCTATTATAACGAGGCCACCCGCATCCTCGCCGATGGCCTTGCCACGGCGGGCGAGATCGACAGCGTCGCGCGGGCGCGCCTCGGCGTCGCCGCGGGACCGTTCCTGGTGATGAATCTGATCGGCCCGCGCATTGCGAGCCATGCCATGGCCAATCTCGCGCCGCTCGGCCCCTTCTATGCGGCAAGCCCCCGCCTGATGGCGCAAGGCGAAGCGGGCGCGCCCTGGGAAACCGAAACGGACGCGCCCTTGCCGGCGCGCGCGGATGAGATCGCGGACCGTCTGGTGGCGGCCATGGGCATTCCCGCGCTGGAGCTTGCCGCCGCCAAGGTCGCCGATCCGGACGCAACCGACCAGGGCGCGAAGATGGCGCTCAAGTTCGGCAAAGGCCCTTTCACTCTCATGCGCGACTGGCCGCAGGATCGCCTGTCCGCCGCCATCTCGCACCTATGCCGGCGCGACGGCCATCGCGCGCCGCAGCGCGCATCCGCCGAGACGGTGTAAGGGCGTTGCGCCACCCATTTCCGAGACACCCTCGCCCCCTTTCAGGAGAAACGCCGCCATGACCGAGATCGTCTTCCTCTCCGGCGCCCGCACCGCCATCGGCAGCTTCGGCGGTTCGCTGAAGGATGTGCCGCCCACCACCCTCGGTGCGCATGCGGCAAAGGCCGCCATCGCACGCGCGGGTATCGCGCCGGAGGATGTGGGCACGACCGTCTTCGGCAATGTCATCCATACCGAGGCGCGCGACATGTACCTCTCGCGTGTCGCGGCCATGGAGGCGGGCGTCCCCAAGGAGGCGCCGTCCCTGACCGTGAACCGCCTGTGCGGCTCGGGCCTCCAGGCCATCGTCTCGGCCGCTCAGTCCGTGAAGCTCGGCGATGCCGAGATCGCGCTGGCGGGCGGGGCGGAGAGCATGAGCCGGGGCGGCTATCTGCTGCCCCAGACCCGCTGGGGTCAGCGCATGGGCAGCGCCCAGGCGGTGGACATGATGCTCGGCGTGCTCAACGACCCGTTCGGCCATGGCCATATGGGTGTCACCGCCGAGAATGTCTCGGAACGCTACGGCATCACCCGGCAGGCTCAGGACGAGGCCGCCGTGGAGAGCCATCGCCGCGCCGCCGCCGCGGTGGCCGAAGGCCGCTTCAAGGAGCAGATCGTCCCCTACGAGATTACGGGCCGCAAGGGCACGGTGAGCTTCGACACTGACGAGCATGTGCGCGCGGACGCCAAGTTCGAGGACATGGCCAAGCTGAAGACCGTGTTCAAGAAGGACGGCACTGTGACCGCCGGCAATGCCTCCGGCATCAATGACGGCGCGGCGGCGGTCATTCTCGCGACCGCCGACACGGCGCGGGCGCGCGGGCTCGCGCCGCTGGCGCGGCTCGTTTCCTATGGCCTTGCGGGTGTGGACCCCTCCGAGATGGGCATGGGGCCGGTGCCGGCGGTGCAGATTGCGCTGAAGCGCGCCGGCCTCACGGCGGGCGATCTCGATGTGATCGAATCGAACGAAGCCTTCGCCGCCCAGGCGTGCGCGGTCACCAAGCAGCTCGGCCTCGATCCGGCGAAGGTCAATCCCAATGGCGGGGCCATCGCGCTTGGCCACCCGGTGGGCGCCACCGGCGCCATCCTCACCGTGAAGACGCTGTATGAACTGAAGCGCACCGGCGGACGCTACGGCCTTATCACCATGTGCATCGGCGGCGGCCAGGGCATCGCCATGATCATCGAGCGCATCTGATGCCGACGGCGCGGGGTGTCCCCCGCGCCGTTCTTACTCAGCGCAACCCCAGCCCGCGCGCGATGATGCCGCGCAGGATTTCCCGCGTGCCGCCGCGCAGGGAGAAGGACGGCGCCGAGAGCGTCGTATAGGCGAGCACGTTCAGGAAGCTGGAGCGCGCCCCGAGGGACGGCTCGCACGCCACCAGCCGCCGCGCGATTTCCGGAATCTCCTGCTCGAACACGGCGCCGAGATCCTTCACCACGGCCGCGTCGAGCTGAGGATCCTCCCCCGCTTGCAACATTCCGGCGACCGAGCTGGAGAGGCGGCGCAGCACGATGAGGTGGGCGGCGAGGCGCCCGATCGCCTCTTCGCTGGCCGCGCTCGGCGCCTCCGCCAGCACCCGCACCAGTTCCGTCAGCAGGGTGAAGGAGGAGAGGAATCGCTCCGGCCCGCTGCGCTCGAAGGCAAGCTCGCCCATCACCTGCGCCCAGCCATCGCCGGGCTGGCCCAGCAGACTCTCGGCGGGCAGGAACACATCCTCGAAATGCACCTCGTTGAAATGGTGCGCGCCGGCAATGTCGAGGATCGGCCGCACCGTGATGCCCGGCGTCTTCATGTCCACCAGGAACTGGGACAGGCCTTCGTGCCGCTCGCCCGGCGCGGTGCGCGCGAGCAGGATCATGTAATGGGCCTCGTGGGCATAAGTGGTCCACAGCTTGGTGCCGCTGACCCGGTAGCCGCCCTCCACCGGCTCGGCGCGGGTGCGCGCGGCGGCAAGGTCCGATCCCGAGCCGGGCTCGCTCATGCCGATGCAGAAAAAGCATTCGCCCGCCGCGATGCGCGGCAGGATCGCCTCCTGCTGGGCGGCACTGCCATAGCGCATCAAGGCCGGGCCGCTCTGGCGGTCGGCGATCCAGTGCGCGGCGACAGGCGCGCCGGCGGCGAGCATCTCCTCCAGCACGATGTAGCGGTGCAGCGCGCTGCGCTCCCGGCCGCCGAAGCGCGCGGGCCAGGTCATGCCGATCCAGCCCCGCGCGCCCATCTTTCGGGAAAAGTCCGCGTCGAAGCCCACCCAGGATTGGGCGCGCTCCAGCGGCGTGCGCGCGGCAATGGTCTCGGCGAGAAACGCACGGACCTCGTCGCGCAGGGCCCGCGCATCCTGCGGCATCTGCGCGGGGGGAAAATCAAAGCGGTGCATGGATGTCTTCCGTAAGGATCAGGCGGCGGAGATGAAGGGCCAGAGAGCGTCCGCGTCGCGGCGCAGGATGTCTGCGCCGAGCCGGCGGCTCCACAGGGCCTCGCTGCCGAATTCCTCGCGCCAGGCCCAGAGGCGCCGCGTGAGGGGATGGAGCGCATATTCCTGCGAGAAGCCCATGGCGCCGTGCATCTGGTGAGCGATTCCGGCGGCAAGGCCCGCCGCCTCTCCCGTGCGGATCTTCGCGGCGGCGACGCGGGTGCCGTCAGGCTCGCCGGCAATGGCTTCAGCCGCGAGGCCTGCCGCGCCCCCGGCGGCCGCGACATGGGTCGCGAGCAATGCCACCTGCTGCTGGACCGCCTGGAATTTGGACAGGGTCCGCCCGAACTGGACCCGCTCCCCCACATATCCGACAGTCAGTTCCAGCACGCGATCGAGCGCGCCAGCGAGGGCAATGGCGCGCACCGCCGCCCCCATGGCCTCAAGATCCGCCGGGCCGTACGGGCTCGGCGCCACGTCCGGCGCGGCGAGCGCGCAATCGAAAGCGATATCGTCGCGCGGTTCGCCCGCCATGTTCGCGCCGGGCGTCACCACCCCCGCGGAGACGGGAACAAGGGCGACGCGGCGTTCGCCCTCGGCCTCACCCACCACCACAAGGCCCGTGGCCTGCCGCCCATAAGGCACGCGCGCGGCGGTGCCGGACAGACGCCACGTCTCCCCCGCGCGGGTCAGCGCCAGCGCGCCGGTGGCGGACGCGAGCGACAGGATTCCGGTGCGCGGCGCGAGGCCGCCCGCCACCAGCAGGCGGTTGGCCAGCATGGTTTCGGCCAGCGGCAACGGCACGGCATGTGCGCCGGCAAGGCGAATGAGCGCCGCCCAGCCCTGTGGATCGAGGCCGACACCGCCCGACGCCTCCGGCACCATGGCGAGGGTGAGGCCAGCCTCTTCCGCCGCGTCCCAGAAATCGGACGGAAACGCCCCCGCTTCCGCCGCGAGCGAGAGGGAATGGCTCATATGGCCGCGAAACAGCCGCTCTGCGGTCTGTGACACCAGCAGGTTCAAGTCATCCATGGTTCCGAGCGGTCCTCCGGCATCGCAGGGCGGTACGCGATCGCCCTGGACAAATTTCATCTGATGAAATACAATATCATCAAATGAACTTATCACGTTGCGAGAGGGATGCAACGTGCCCAGAGGGAGCGGGGGAGCGGCATGGCGTCCTACAAGCCGGTGACGGCAGCGCTGCGGGTGTTGGAGGTCCTCGCCGCCGTCAATCGCCTGCGCAGCAAAGCGAGCGTCGCGGAGCTTCACCGGCGCACGGGCATCGACAAGGCGACCATCGTGCGCATGCTGGAGACGCTGGCCCATGCGGGCTATCTGGTGCGCGAGCCGGACCAGTCCATCTATCAGGTGACGGGAAAGGCGCTGAGCCTCTCCACCGCTTTCGACCGTCACACCGTCATCGGCACCATCCTCGCCCCGCTCATGAGCGAATTCCGCCTCGCGGTAGGCTGGCCCTCGGATATCGCGCTGTTCGATAGCGACGCGATGCTGGTGATCCAGTCCTCGCGCGAGGGCGAGACCTTCTCCTTCAACCGCTCCCCGGGCTTTCGCGCGCCGATGCTGGGCACGAGTCTCGGCCTTGCCTATCTCGCCTTCTGCCCGGCGCCCGAGCGCGAGGCGATCCTGGCGCGGCTTTCCGCCAAGCCCATCGTGGAAACCACACCCTGGACCAAGCTTGCTCACGATGGCCCGCGCCTCGTGCGGCGGCTGGAGGAGGTGCGCACGCGCGGCTACGCCACCATGGACGAGAGCTATTCGCGGCTGGAATATGAGGGGCGCATCGCGTCCATCGGCGTGCCGATCCGCACCGAGGGCGAATTGTTCGCCGCCATCAATGTGATCTATCTCACCAGCGCGCTGGCGCCCCGCGCCGCCCGCGACAGCCTGCTCGGCCCTTTGACGGAGATCGCCGCCCGCATGGGGCAGGCACTCGCGGACAAGGCGGTTCCGAGCGTGTCGCTGGAGCCGGAATGAGCGCTCTCGAGCTTGCGCCGATCAGCCTGCACCGCAGGATGATCGGATCACGCATTCTCGATCAAAGAGTTAGAGGGCGCCCTGAGCGACGCCCTCGGGCGTCAGGCGCTTTTCGGACCGACCGTCACGGTCAACGTCCCGAGCCCGGCAATGGCGCCCTCCAGCCGGTCGCCCGGCACGATCGGTCCGACGCCGGCGGGGGTTCCCGTGAAGATCAGATCGCCCGGCTTCAACTCATATTGCGCGGAGAGATTGGCGATGATTTCCGGCACGCTCCAAATCAATTGGGACAGGTCGCCCCGTTGGCGCTCAACGCCGTTCACCGACAGGGTGATGGCGCCGGCGCGCGGATGTCCCACGCTCTGGGCGGGATGGAGCGCGCCGCACGGAGCGGACTGATCGAACGACTTGCCCATCTCCCAGGGCCAGGCCCGGTCCCGCGCCTCGCGCTGGCGATCCCGCCGGGTCATTTCCAGCCCCACCCCATAGCCGAAGACGAGATCCAGCGCCTGCGCCACGCTCACGTCGCGCCCGTCGCGGCCGATGGCGACCACCAGCTCGATCTCGTGCTGATAATCGTCCGTGTAAGGGGGATAGGGAATGATGGCGCCGTCCTGAACCAAGGCATCGGTCGGCTTCTGGAAGAAGAAGGGCGGATCGCGTTCGTCGGCCTCCTTCATCTCGCGGATATGGTCGAGATAGTTGCGGCCGACGCAATAGATGCGCCGCACGGCGAACCGGTCGGACGATCCCACCACCGGCAGGGCGTGAACTTCCGGGGCCACCACAAAGCCGTGCTGCGCACTCATCCCGTTTCTCCGGCCTTTTCGACCCAGCGATAAATGTATACATATTTAGGAGCGTCAAGCTCAAACTGTGTACATATTGCGCTCACGCCTCGTCCGGGAGTGACACGTCGGCGAGTCCGAGCGGATGCAGAGGTCGGAGGGAGACGAGATGCCCGGAGCCAAGGATGCAGACACGCTCGCGCGCCCCGGTGCAGAGGACGGCGGCGGGGAAAGCCCGCATCCCACGCGCGCGGCCTGGTTGGTCGAGCATCTGCGCCAGGCGCTGCTCGACGGCGCCTTCGCGCCGGGCACGCGCCTCAATGAAGTGCATCTCAGCCGGGGCCTCAACGTGTCCCGAACGCCGGTGCGCGCCGCGCTCCAGATGCTGGCGGGAGAAGGGCTCCTGACACATCAGCCCAATCGCGGCTTCACCGTGCGCGCGGTCAGCCTGTCGGACATCATCGAGGCCTATGAGATGCGGGCGCTGGCCGAAGGGCTCGCCGCACGCCTCGCTGCGGAACAGGGCCTGACGCCAGCGGCGCGCCGCATCTTGAAGCGCGCGCTGGACGACGGCGACCGCGCCCTTGAGGAAAAAAGCGCCAGCGAGGACCGGCGCGCTGCCTATGCGCGCGCAAACGACAGCTTCCATCGCGCCATCCTCGAAGCCGGCGGATCGCGCCTTGTGGAAGACGTGGTGCGCCTGTGTCAGCGCATTCCCCAAGCCTCCGCACATAATGTGGTGGCCTTCGACCTCGCCGATGTGCGTGCCCGCCATGAGGGCCACCATGCCATCTTTGCCGCGCTCGTCGCGGGGGATGCGCCGGCAGCGGAGCGGCTGATGCGCGCGCATGTGACGTCTGTCGAACTCTCCATGATCCGGGTGATGTCGCGGCGGTCTCCAGCCATTTGAGGCACCGGGAACCGCTGCGGGTCGCCAAGGCTTTCAATCTCGTGGAAAGGTCTTTCCGGCAGCATGCGCCGGTCACGGGGGCCGGGGGACCTGATGCAACGTCCGATTATCGAGCAGGCGTCTTTTCTGGTGGTCATCGCGCTGACCACCATCGCCTTTGTCTGGCTGCTGCTGCCCTTCTACAGCGCGGTCCTGTGGGCGGTGATCCTCGCCATCCTGTTCCATCCCCTCCAACGCTGGCTGGAGCGCAAGCTTGGCGGGCGCCCCGGCTTTGCGGCGGCCCTGAGCGTGCTCGCCTGTATCTGCATCGTGGTGCTGCCGGGGTCCATGATCCTGGCCTCGTTGGCGCAGGAGGCGAACGGTGTCTATCAGCGGATTTCCTCGCGCGAATTCAATCCCGCGGACCTCGCGGCGCGCGCCGAAGGGCGGCTGCCCGCCTTTCTGCGCGACCTGCTGCCCCCGCTCACGCGCGACACGCTGAGCCAGTTTGGAACGCGCATCGCCTCGGTGCTGGGGCAGGCCTCCCAGACAGTGGCCTCGCAGGCGGTCAGCATTGGCCAGGGCACGGCCCAATTGTTCGTGAGCCTCGGCGTGATGCTCTATGTGCTGTTCTTCCTGTTCCGCGACGGCGCGACCCTCGCCGCCACCATCCGCCGCACCAGCCCGCTCAGCCCGCACCACACCGACAGCATCCTTACTAAATTCTCGGACGTGGTTCAGGCGACGGTAAAGGGCAATGTCATCATTGCACTGCTCCAGGGCGCGGCGGGCGGCGTCGCCTTCTGGCTGCTGGGCCTCAAGGGCGCGCTGCTCTGGGGCGTGCTCATGGCCATGCTGTCGCTGGTGCCGGCGGTCGGCTCCGCCCTGGTATGGGGGCCCGCCGCGCTCTATCTGGTCTTGGCCGGCGATTATGTGAAGGGCCTGATCCTGCTCGGCATCGGCGTGTTCGTCATCAGCATGATCGACAATATTCTGCGCCCCCCGCTGGTGGGAAAGGGGACGCGCCTTCCCGATTATGTGGTCCTGGTCTCGACCCTCGGAGGCCTCTCGCTGTTCGGCATTGACGGCATCGTGGTGGGGCCGCTCATCGCCGCTTTGTTCGTCGCCGTCTGGTCGCTCCAGGCGGACGATCAGGCCCGTGGCGACCGGATCGGCACCCACGGCTAAGGGCGCGCGACCGCGTTTTCGCGCGCCACGCGTCAGTCCATTCGGCCCCTCT